>JAFGJZ010000135.1 GCA_016928815.1 Spirochaetota bacterium | reverse complement strand
AATTACAAAGACAAAGAGGGCGATCTGATCAACGGATATATGCAGAGAAGATCGCGTGACACAATATTCGTAGATATCGGTCAGGGTGGAGTCGAAGGTATTCTTCCCCGTAAAGAACAGTCACCGCGTGAACATTATAAGACAGGTGATAGAATAAAAGCACTTGTTTATAAAGTGGAGAATAATCCGAAAGGACCGAATATAATTCTGTCAAGAACACAGCCGTTATTTGTTGAGAAATTATTCGAAATGGAAATTCCAGAAATTTATGATGGAATTGTAATGATAGAAAAAATTGTTCGTGAGCCGGGAATGCGGACAAAAGTTGCAGTTTACAGCAACGACCGTGATATTGACAGTGTCGGCGCATGTGTCGGAATGAAGGGCAGTAGAATACAGTCTATCGTTCGTGAACTTGAAGGTGAGAAAATTGATATTGTTGAATATTCTGACGACAGACGTATTATGGCGGAAAATGCACTTACTCCTTCTTCCGTGAAAGAAGTTGTGGAAACGCGAAATGGAGAAGTTTTCGCAATTGTTGAGGATGATCAGTATCATTCGGCAGTTGGTAAAAATGGCCATAATGTCAGACTTGCAAGCCGGTTGTGCGGTTTTGAAATACAGGTTAAAACAGAAGAACAGTACAGGGAATTGCTTGGAAGTGAAGGAAGCAGAATGGTTTTCGATCAGTTGTTTTCTGATTCAAATGAAGATGAAACTGCACTCGAGGAACTTGGTCTTGAGCAGAGAGAAATTGAACTTCTTGAAAAAGGAGGAATTTTTTCTGTTGAAGATCTTGTTGAGTTAACAATAGATGATTTAATGAAGATTGAAGGAATCGGAGAAAAAACGGCACAGAAGATTTTTGAAATAGTTGAAGAAATGGTCGACTTTGATGAAGAAGCCGATACTGATGAAGATAGCGATGGCGAAGAAAATGAAGCTTCAGATGATTCAGCAGAGGAAGCTGAGTAAAAATAATTTCTGATAGAAAGAAATTATAATTAAATTACATTAAAAAAAGGAAGCCCATGAAAGCAATTGAAATTGCACAAAACAACAAAGTGAATGTCGATGAAGTGTTAAAAATATGTAATGATCTGGATATCAGCTGCAAAAGCGGTGATGAATCTATAGAAGATAAAGATGCTTTTTTGATAAAAAAACGTATCGAAACAATGAAACTCGAAAAAGCAAAGGAAATGGAAAAGAAACTTGAAGATTCAAGGCTCAAAAAGAAAATCAAACTGAAGAGGAAAATTCCTAAAAATCCTCATCAGGGTGCAGAAGGTGAAGAAGAAGCTGATTCTGATAATTCTGATGCAGAACCTGTACATAAGCCTGTTGAATCGGAAACAAAACCAAAAAAAATTGAACCACGAACTGATTCAAGGACTTCTCATCCAAATACTGCCCGTACACAGGGAACACGTCCTGAACGGACCGGTTATCAGGGAAATAAGCCTGATGGAAGACCAGGTTATCAGGGTAACAGACCTGACGGAAGGCCTGGCTATCAGGGAAATAAGCCTGATGGAAGACCGGGATATCAGGGAAATAAGCCTGATGGAAGACCAGGTTATCAGGGTAGCAGACCTGATGGCAGACCCGGTTATCAGGGAAACAAACCTGACGGAAGAGCGGGTCAACCAGGTACAAGGACTCAGGGAACAGGATATCAGGGAAACAGATCAAATTCCGGAAGACCCGGTCAATCCGGAACAAGAGGACCGGGGCAGGGTGGAGCACGTCCGCTTGGAAACAGACCTTTTGCCGGTAAAGCAGGTCAGGGCCGGTTTGACAGGGACAATAAACCTGGAGAAAAAGAAGGTTCATCTGAAATTCTTCAGAAAAGTGATGAGAAAAGAACTGAACGTAAAACTAAACGTAAGGTTCGTGATCAGGAAAAAATTGATAAGAAGTTTAAGAAAACCGAACGTGATGACATTCAATATTTTGAGAAATCAATTAAAAATAAAAGACGCAGAGAAGATGAAGAACCTGTAAAAATTGTCAGCAGCATTCCTGAGAAAATTGATATTACTGAAAATGTAACTGTCAGTGAACTTGCAAGAAAACTAAACGTAAAAGCTAATGATGTAATTGCCCGATTGATTAAACTGGGTGTAATGGCCACCATAAATCAGGTACTCGATTCCGATACAGCATCAATTCTGTCTGCTGAATACGGTTCTGAGGTAAATGTAGTTTCATTATATGATGAAACTGTAATTAAGGAAGAGCAGTCAGATGATGCAGCTTCGAATTTTACCCGTGCTCCTATTGTTACCGTAATGGGGCATGTTGACCATGGAAAGACAAAACTTCTGGATTCAATCAGAAGTGCGGATGTCGCCGGTCATGAACATGGAGGTATTACCCAGCACATTGGTGCATATCAGGTTAATGTAAATGGCCAGAAAGTAACATTTCTTGATACACCGGGTCATGAAGCATTTACAACAATGCGGGCCCGCGGTGCAAGCGTAACTGATATTGTAATCCTTGTTGTTGCTGCAAATGACGGAGTCATGCCGCAGACGATTGAAGCAATAAATCATGCTAAAGCAGCTAAAGTACCTATTATCGTTGCAATAAATAAGGTTGATTTACCTGAAGCAAATCCTGAAAAAGTTAAACAGGAACTTACTGCATATGAATTAATCCCCGAAGAATGGGGTGGAACAACTCTTTACTGTGAAATAAGCGCCAAGCTGAATAAAAATATCGATGCACTGCTTGAACTTGTTTTAATGCAGGCAGAAATCCTGGAACTTAAGGCAAATCCTACTTTGCGTGCAAAAGGTACGGTAATTGAATCAAAACTTGATCCGGGCCGCGGACCTGTATGCAGTCTTCTTGTGCAGAATGGAACACTGAAAATCGGTGATCCGTTTGTTGTAGGTATTTATTCAGGTAAAGTAAGAGCAATGTTTGATGATAAAGGATTCCCGGTAACTGAAGCTGAACCTTCCCGTCCGGTTGAAGTTCTCGGAGTTGACGGTATTCCTTCAGCAGGAGATCCTTTTCAGCAGGTTTCATCTGAAAAATATTCAAAACAGATTTCACAGAAACGTCAGGAATTAAAACGTATTGAATCGGCAAAACAGGTTAAAAAAGTTACTCTTGAAGACCTTAATGATATGATTAAAGAAGGGGCTGTTCAGGAAGTTGTCATAATAATGAAGGCCGATGTTGACGGTTCGGTTCAGGCTCTTAAAGATGCTCTTGAAAAACTTTCTACCAGTGAGGTAAAGGTAAAAGTAATTCATGCAGCAGCAGGCGGTATTAATGAATCGGATGTAATGCTGGCATCAGCATCAAATGCAATTATTATCGGTTATCATGTTCGCCCTACACCGAAGATTCAGGATCTTGCGGAAAGTGAAAAAGTCACTATTAAAACATATAACATCATTTTTGAAGTTACAAAAGATGTTAAAGATGCGATGGAAGGAATGCTTGCTCCTGATATTATTGAGGAAGTTACCGGAGCGGGTGAAGTCAGACAGGTATTCAAGATTTCTAAAATCGGTACAATTGCCGGAGCTGTAATTGTTAAAGGTAAGGTACATCGTGATTATAAAGTGCGTCTGATGAGAGAGGGCATCATTATTTATGAAGGTGCTTTAAGTTCTCTTAAACGTTTTAAAGATGATGCGAAGGAAGTGGAAGTAGGTCAGGAATGCGGTATCGGTCTGGTTAATTTTAATAACATAAAAACCGGAGATACTTTTGAAACATATAGATTGGTTGAAGTTGCCAAGAAGCTGAGTAAATAATGGCAGGGTATAGAAAAAAACGTCTTGAAGAACAGATTAAACGGATAATCGGTGAAGCACTTCTTCGGGAGGTAAAAGATCCCAGAATCGGTTTTGTTACAGTTTACAGTGTTGAACTTTCTGATGATTATGAAATGGCAACTGTCAAAATTTCAGTTCTGGGGGATGACAAACAGAAGAAAAAGAGTCTTGCTGGACTTGTTGCAGCAAAGGGATTTATCAGGTCATTTATAGGAAAAAACATGCAGCTTCGTTTTGTGCCTGATGTAATTTTTAAGATAGATACATCAATTGAAGATGGTGTCAGACTTGTCGGTTTAATTGAAAGCGTTTCTTCCGAAAAGTCTGATGAAAAAAGTGATGATGATGACGGTAGCACTGATCAATAATTATGGTTTTAAGTGAACTTAATGATTCAATCCTGTTAATAGATAAAGAAAGCGGCATAACTTCATTTGGAGTTGTATCGAGATTAAAAAGGATTCTGGGTCTTAAGAAAATAGGACACGCCGGAACTCTGGATAAGGCAGCCACAGGTCTCCTTGTTATCGGTACCGGCAAAGCAACCAGACTGCTGAAATATTTCCTGGAAAGCGACAAAACATATGTTGCGGAAATTCAGTTTGGTACTGTCACAGATACTTGTGACAGAGAGGGTAATGTAGTAAAAACGGCCGATATTTCCGGTTTAACTGAAACTCTGATCAGATCGGCAGTTTCATCGTTCATCGGTAATATACGGCAGATGCCTCCGGTTTTTTCGGCTTTAAAAGTTAACGGCCGTCGGGCTTCTGATCTTGTTCGTGACGGAATAGATGTTGAGCTTAAGTCGAGAGACATCGTCGTTCATAATATTGATATTATGGATGTGGATGTTAAAAAAGGATCTTTGAAACTGAAAGTCTGGTGTTCAAAAGGAACTTATATCCGTTCTCTTGCAAGAGATATTGGTGAAAAAACCGGTACAGGCGGTTATATGACTGATTTAAGAAGGGTTGCTTCAGGATTTTTTAATATTGAAGATGCTGTTACGCTTGATAAACTTGAGTATTATAAAACTTCGGGTTTCACAAATGAAACGGTATTTCATGTTAGACCGGGCAGTCTTTTCAGAAAATACAGTCATGTTGTTTTAAAAGAGGGCTGTGAAAAAACGGTTCTGAATGGAGTAAAATTTAAATCTGAAGATATTTCTGAAAGATATGATAAACAATCTCCGTTTTATGCTGTTTTCAGTTCTGCAGGTGATCTGATTGCTGTTGCGGAAATTGATTTCAGTATTTTCAGGGTAAATTACCTGAATGTTTTCAACAATTGAATTTCTCTTTATTATGAAGGAAATTCAATTGAAATTTTATTAAAAGATATTATAGGAGTATAAAATGAGTACTAAAGAAGAATTAATCGGCAAATACAAAAGACATGAGTCAGACACAGGCTCTCCGGAAGTTCAGATTGCATTATTGACTGAAAGAATTAACTACCTTACTGAACACTTCAAAGTTCATAAAAAAGATTTTCATTCAAGACGCGGTCTCCTTAAACTTGTCGGACAGAGAAGAAGACTGTTGAATTATTTAAAGAAAACCGATCTTACCAAGTATCGTGAGTTGATTGAATCATTAGGATTAAGAAAGTAAAATATAATTCCCGTACCATCAGGTACGGGTTTTGTTTCACAATGAAAAAAAACAAAGGAGTACAAAATGTATAGTTTTGAAAAAGAAGTAGACGGAAAAAAGATGATTTTCCAGACAGGAGATATAGCAAGGCAGGCTGACGGCGCAGTTCTTGTTCAGATGGGTGAAACGATTGTTCTTGCTACTGTTGTTGCGTCGAGAGAATCAGCTGAAGGAAGAGATTTTTTTCCGTTAACTGTTGAATATAAGGAAAAATTTTATGCGTCAGGGAAAATGCCAGGCGGTTATAAAAAAAGAGAAGGGCGCCCTTCTGATGCGGAAGTTCTTGTTTGCCGTATAACAGACAGACCATTAAGACCGCTTTTTCCGGAAGGTTTCATTAACGAGGTTCAGATAATAATTTCCGTTATTGCTTCTGATAAAACTGAAATGCCTGATGTTCTTGCAATAAATGCGGCTTCTGCTGCTCTTTCAATTGCCGGTGTTCCTTTTCACGGACCGGTAGGTGCTGTTAGAGTTGGGCGCATTGATGGTAAATTAATCTGCAATCCGACTTTTGAGCAGGTAAAGAAAAGTGATATTGACTTGATGGTTGCAGGAACAGAAAAAGCTGTCACAATGATAGAAGGACTTTCCAATAATATAACTGAAGATGAAATGCTTGAAGCGGTTGTTTTTGCTCATGAAAATATAAAAAAATTCTGTGAACCTCAGAATGAAATGAAATCCAAACTTGCAAAAGAAATTATTCAGTACACTCCGCGCGGAGTAAGCGAAGAACTGAAAAATGCGATCAAGGAAAAATATACTGCTGATGTGGATGCATTAAATGCTATCCTGGATAAAAAAGGCAGAGAGGATGCTTTTAATGCACTTGTTGTTAAAGTAAAATCTGAACTTGAAGAACAGTTTCCTGAAGTTATTGGGGATGCAAAGGAAATTATCCACGATATTGATAAGGATATTGTCCGTAAAAGAATACTTGAAGGAAAGAGATGCGACGGCAGAAAACCTTCGGAAATACGTCCAATTACAGTTCAGACGGGTGTCCTTCCCCGTGTACATGGTTCTGCATTATTTACAAGAGGACAGACACAGTCTCTTGGTGTAGTTACTCTTGGTACGGAAAGGGATGCTGAAAAAGTTGATTCAATGAATTTTGATGAAGTAAGAACTTTCATGCTGCACTATAATTTTCCTCCGTTTTCTGTAGGAGAATGCGGTAGAGTCGGCGGTCTTGGACGTAGAGAAATCGGACACGGCATGCTTGCGGAAAGAGCACTTACATATGCAATTCCTCCTATTAAGGAATATCCTTATTCCATCCGTCTGGTTTCTGAAATTCTTGAATCAAACGGATCATCATCAATGGCATCAGTATGTTCAGGATCACTTGCCATGATGGATGCCGGTATTCCGCTTAAATCTCAGATTGCGGGAATAGCCATGGGATTGGTTCTTCAGGATGGAAAACATACAGTTTTAAGTGATATCCAGGGTATAGAAGATCATCTTGGAGATATGGATTTTAAGGTTGCGGGTACTTCAGAAGGTATTACTGCATTCCAGCTTGATATTAAAATTGAAGGTATTACTCCTGAAATCATGAAGGAAGCGCTGGCTCAGGCAAAAGAAGGACGTCTTCATATCCTTAATGAAATGAATAAAGTAATTTCTGTTCCTAAATCTGAAATGTCGCCTTATGCTCCGAGAATTAAGCAGCTGAGAATCAGAACTGATAAAATTGCTGAACTTATCGGACCGGGTGGAAGAAATATCAGAGCAATAATTGAGCAAACAGGTGCTGAAATAAACGTTAATGATGCAGGGGAAGTTGTTATATATGCTGTTGATGCGGATGCTCTTGAAAGGGCGGAATCAATGGTGTTAGGTTCAACAAAACCTACAGCTGATGTTGAAGTCGGCAAGATATATGACGGTATAGTTAAAAAGGTAATGGAGTACGGTGCATTTGTGGAAGTACTTCCGGGTAAGGAAGGATTGCTGCATATTTCCAAGATAAGCAAAACCCGTACAAAAAATGTTACGGATGTTCTCAATGAAGGTGATGCAGTCAGAGTTAAGGTTATGAATGTTGAGAGAAACGGAAAATTTGACTTAAGCCGCAAGGATGCAATGGAAGAAGAAGACGAAGGAAATGAGGAGCAATAGGACTTTCTGTCTATGAAAAAATATGTTCTGGATAACGGTCTTACAGTCATACTCCAGCCGATAGAAACAGTTGTTTCTATTTCGGCAGGTTTATGGGTAAAAACCGGATCACGCTGCGAAAAACCTGATCAATACGGATATGCTCATTTTGTTGAGCATATGCTTTTTAAAGGTACTGAAAAGTATTCTGCTAAAGATATTGCACAGATGATAGACAGAGTGGGCGGACAGCATAATGCTGCAACCAACCGTGAATATACATGCTATTATATTAATGTTGTTTCCGATTATCTTAGATTATCTCTTGAAATTCTTTCAGATATGCATTTGAATTCCAGATTTGACGCCGAGGATATTGAGAAGGAACGTGACGTCATTATTGAAGAATTACGTATGTATGAAGATTCACCTGATGAGCACATTCATGATGTTTTTATGGAAATCATGTTTGGAGAACATCCGCTTGCACATGAAATAATCGGAACAGAAAAGACTTTAAAGGCAGTTACACGTGAAAAACTTGTACAATTCTATAAGGAACAGTATATTTTTGAAAATACTTTACTGGTAATTGCCGGTAATTTTAAAATCGATGAAGCGGAAAAGATGATAAGCGAATTTTTCCGCGGAAAACCGGGCGAAAAAGTATTATCAAAACTATATATGCCTGCTCAGCGTAAAAATTTCAGACAGCATATAAACCGTGAGCTCGAGCAGGTTCATTTCTGTCTCGGATTTGACGGAATAACCAAAAATGATGAAAGACGATGGGCTTTATACCTGCTAAGTTCAATTCTTGGCGGTTCCATGTCTTCGCGTCTTTTTCAGAATATCAGGGAAAAAGAAGGATTATGCTATTCAGTATATTCTTTTCATTCCTCATATTCGGATGCCGGGCTGTTTGGGATATACTGCGGAACATCACCGTCAAAATATCATTTTGCCCTTGATTTGATAATCAAAGAACTTCAGAAATTGCTCAAAAACAACATTCTTCCGGAAGAACTTGAGGATGCGAAAACCTTCATGAAAGGAAATCTTGCGCTTAGTCTTGAAAGTATTGAGGTCAGAGCGTCAATGGCAGCCAGAGATGAAATAAATTATAAAAAACAATTTACATATGATGACGTTGTGAAGTATATTGAAGCTGTAAAACTTGAGGATTTCGAGGAGCTTGCGGGCACGCTTTTTAAGGATAAACGGGCGTCTCTTGTTTCAATCGGAAAACTGAAAAAAAGCAAAAAAGATAATAATATTATTATAAGTATATAAGAGAGGATAAATGGCACCTAAAAATGATTTATTGAACAGCACTATCGGCGAGGGTTCTGTGTTTGAAGGTAAATTCTATATCAGCGGATCGCTGAAAATAGATGGAAAATTCGAGGGTGAAATTAAGACAGATGAAGAGCTTTTTGTCGGTGAAACTGGTAAGGTAAAAACAAACATTTTTGCAAAAAATGTCGTTATTGCCGGAACTGTTATCGGGAATATTGCAGCTACAGAAGAAGTAAGACTTCTTGAGTCGGCAAAAATTCTTGGAGATATTAAAGCACCTTCAGTGAATATTCAAAGAGGAGTAGTTCTTCAGGGAAAAGTAGTTATTACGGGTAATGCCAAGAAAGATCCTTCAAAGGTTGTAGAAGATTCGTATAACAGCATGTCATTGAAAGCGGTTGAAGATAAAAAGTAGTAATAAATTCCGGCAAATAGGCCGAAATTAGTAAAGAATACAGTATTGGGATGCGTAATGCATAAAAACATTTACAAAACATTTAAATTCAGAAATATAACTCTTTCAAAAATTGATAATGAGTTTCTGCTTGTTATTAATAAGAAGGATCGTGTTGAATTAAAAAGATTTAAATTCGGTAAATCTAAATCCGGAATTAAACCATCAAATTATTTCAACCAGGTTGTAGATTCTGACCGCCCTGTACTCCGCCGTGCCAAATTACGTACTCAAAAACCTCTTTTTAAAAATATTAAATCCATGCTGTCTGTCATAAAATTTAATTTTAAATTCGCGATGATCTCGATATTCTGTGTGATTGCTGTTTCAGGCGGATTTGCCGTAAAAAGATATGTCTCCGGACACAGTTTGAACCCTGAATTGTCTGCAGAGGGCGGATTTGAAAGTGCTGTGCTGGAAGATGATGGAAACTCTGAAAATATTGAAAATACTGATAAAGCTGACGTTGTTGATGACGATGAAAAACTGAAGAATCAGATTCTGCTTTCTGATAATACCAACTATTCCGAAGAGGAGAAGGTTGCGCCTCTTCAGGTGAGTATTTACAAGGTGCAGGCCGGGGACACATTAAGTGAGATTGCCAAGAAAAATGGTGTATCGATGGATACTATTATCGGAAGCAGCGGTCTCAATTCCTATGATCTGATCAGACAGGGACAGGTTCTGCGTATTCCTAACCGTGATGGAATTCTTCATACGATGAAAAAGGATCAGCGTTTAATTGATATTTCTGAAAAATATAAAATTCCAATCGAAAAAATAATTGCTCAGAATAATCTGTCAAATCCTGACTTTATTTCGCAGGGAACTGATGTTTTCATTCCTGATGCCAAACCTCAGAATATTGTACCCGGATTTTTATGGCCGGTTCCCGTATACCGTGTTACAAGCGCATTCGGCTGGAGATATCATCCGGTTTATCATCAGAAGAGGTACCATACAGGTATTGATATTGCTGCAAAGTATCAATGGGTAAAATCAACCCGATATGGAAAAGTAACTTATGCCGGATGGATGGGCGGATACGGCAATGTTGTAATTATTGCACATCCAGGCGGGTGGAAATCTCTTTACGGTCATCTTTCCCGTATTATTGTAAAGCAGGGGCAGTATGTAAAGCAGGGGCAGCTTATAGCAAAAAGCGGGAACACCGGTGTTTCTACAGGTCCTCACCTTCATTTCGAAATTATTCTTAACGGGAAACATGTTAATCCCCGTAAATATGCAAAATAATTTTTAATTACCTCATTATCATATTCCATCTATCATCATCAATCCGTTTTCCTTTTTATATTTTGGATTTATTGAATAAAAAGTACTTGCATCAGAACATATCCTGAATATATAGATAATCATTGGAGAATTTTTATGTGGGAAAAATATAATTTTTTGTGTGAATTCGGAACTGAAGAAATACCTGCAGGATATATCCCGGTAGCTGCTGATAATTTTAAAAAAATGATGCAGACGGGACTTGATGAACTCAGGGTTGATTATGATACAGTAAATGTGTATGCAACACCGCGGCGGATAATAATTGCGGCTTCTGAAGTTGCTGCGATGCAGAAGGAACAGACAATTGAACTTAAAGGACCTTCAGCAGACAAGGCTTATGAAGCTGACGGATCAATGTCGAAAGCGCTTCAGGGTTTTCTTCGGGGAAATGGACTTTCGGAAAAAGAGCTTGAAAAAGTTGAAACAGAAAAAGGAACCTATTTATACGGTAGAAAACAGGCTCCGGTTTCTTCTACAGAGGAAATTCTGCCTGAGCTGATAAAAAAAATGCTGTTTGAAATCCCTTTCCCTAAAAAAATGAAATGGAATACAAAGGAGCTTACATTCCCGAGACCTTTGAAGTATCTGTTTGCTCTTTATAATGACCGGAAAATTAATCTGCAATTTGACGGATTTACAGCTGATAACATAACACGCGGACATTATATTCAGTTTCCTGAAATGTATAAAGTTGATAAAATAAGTGATTATGAAAATTTTCTTCAAAACAAAGCGGTAATGGTTGATCAGAATAAAAGAAAGGAAATAATTAGAAAACAGCTCAAAGCTGCAGCAGAAAAATGCGGGGGCAGTCTCATTGAGGATGAAGATCTGCTTGATACTGTCACTTATCTTGTTGAAGATCCCCATGTTGTTGATTGTTCGTTCAGTACTGATTTTCTTGAAATACCTGATGTTGTTCTAATTGCTGAAATGAAAGAGCATCAGAAATATTTTGCAGTTACTGATAAAAATGGAAAGCTGATAAACAAATTCCTGGTAATTTCAAATAATCCCGCTACAGAATTTATCCGCCAGGGAAACGAACGTGTAATTAATGCCAGATTTTCTGATGCAAAATTCTTTTTTGATGAAGATAAGAAAACAAAACTGATAGATAAGACTGAATCTCTGAAAGATGTTGTTTTTCATAAAGATCTCGGTTCAATATTTGATAAGGTTATGCGGGTCGAGAATATAGCTGTTAAAATAGCCGAGATGACCGGTAAAACCGCAATTCTTGATAAAATTAAACGGGCCGTACTTCTGTCAAAGGCTGATCTTAATACAGCTCTGGTTTTTGAATTTACATCGCTTCAGGGACAGATAGGCCGGATATATGCGCTTCGTGACGGTGAAGATGCGGACGTTGCTGATGCAATAAACAGTCATTATAAACCAAGATTTCAGGGTGATTCACTTCCTGAAAATGACATTTCAGTTATAGTGTCACTTGCTGAAAAATTTGATAATATTTTAGGATCATATTCTGTCGGAAATATTCCCAAAGGGTCACAGGATCCATACGCACTCCGTCGTCAGGCGCATGCTATAGTTGAACTGGTTATTTCAAAAAAAATAAATATTGAAATAGACAACCTCTATGATCTTATTGCGGGTTCATATAAAAATGCTGATAAATTCAAGGTTCAGATTCTTGACTTTATCACTACACGAGCAAAAACATTTTTTACGGATCATTCAATTACCTATGACGAGTTTGATGCATCTATAGCTGTAAATAATTATGATTTCTACGAAATGTTCTGTAAAGCATCGAGTCTTCATGATTTCAGACAGGATGCGGGATTCAGTGAAATGATTATGGCTTTTAAAAGAATGAATAATATTATTTCGGCATTTCTTAAAAAATCACCGGATTATGTTTTTAAAAAGACTGATGAAGCCCTTCTGAAATCAACTGAAGAAAAAGCACTGTTCAGTTTTTTTAAATCAAAAGAAACAGAAATCGGAAAATATATTTCAGAAAGAAACTACAAGTCTCTTTTTTCTGTCATCATTGCCGGAAAAAAAGCTATTGATGATTTTTTTGATAAAGTAATGGTTATGGATGAAGATGAAAAAGTCCGTGATAACAGACTTGCGCTTCTGAGGTCGATTACGCTTCATTTAAGTTCATTGTTTGATGTGACTAAAATAGCAGATTAAGTTTTTGGGAAATACATGAGTAAATCAGGTTTTCTTTTCGCAAATATTTTATTGTCATTTCACGATTAAAAAATAAGACCTGCATTCATCGTCATCAATTTCTCCATGCCACTCATATGCAATATTTCAAAGCTGCAGTTCAAACTGTGTTTATTGCGCAATTGGCACCGGTTTAATCAGGTTTTTCAGTAGCGATATGCAAAACTTTTTTTATATATTTAATTTAAGGATACTTAGAATTATTTATATTATGATTTGTATTTTGAAATATATTGAGTTTTATACCTGTTTTGCGAATACATTAAAATTATTTTTTATTTTAATTTATTCTTTTAAATCATTCTGTGCTTAAGCGAATGAGATAATGCAATTGTAATCATTATGAAAATATTATACTTTATTAAAATTTGAATATTGCTCATTTTTTTCAATTGAAATGGCATTGAATAAATCATATGCCATTTCAATTGAAGACTGCAGGACAAATATATCTGAATTCTTCATTACGTAACCGTAACGGGTTATATTCTTAACTTTATTGACGTATTCCTGTTCATTGTGGGATGTTAAAAAAATTATCGGAATGTTCCGTTTTAATAAAATCTGTTTAGCAGCTTCAGTTCCATCCATACCGTTTCCAAGATTGATATCCATCAATATAAGATTAATGTCTACATTCTTAACTGCCATTTTTACTGCATCTTCACCATTATAAGCATTTATTATTTCATAATGGAATTCCTTTAATGCCATTGTTGTTGCGAGTGCTATTATCATTTCATCTTCAACCATGAGAATATTTATTTTATTTCCTGATTCCATAATAACCTCCAACTCTATATATTAAATTTCAGAATGAACTTTGTCCCATTTCCACGTATTATAGTGATATCTCCGTTTATTTGTTTTGTTAACATTCCAATAAGATTAATTCCGAAACCGGCAGAATTTTCAATATCTACATATTCCGGAATACCATTTCCATCATCTTCAATAGATAAAGTAACTTCCCCTTTTTTGATAAATCCGCATATTAATATTTTTCCTTTCTTTTTATCTGTAAAAGCATGTTTCATTGCATTGGTTACTATTTCATTTGCAATTATTCCTATCGGGTTCAATAATTGAGTACTTAGCATGAAATCATCAATTTTTATCTCCATTTCAACAATAGTATCGTTTGAAAACATTTTTATTACTTCTTTAATAAGAGCAGTCAGATATTCTTCGATGGACATTTCATTGATATTATCAGTTAAATAAAGCTTGTCATACAGTACTCTCATTGTCTCCAGTCTGCTAATTGCGTCTTTAAGTGCTGAAATTGCTGAAGTTTCTTTTAAAGAATTTAATTGTAAGGAAAGAAGTCCCATCATTGTATTCATGTTGTTTTTGATGCGGTGGTGAACCTCTTTTAACAGAATTTCTTTTTCGTTAAAAAGTGTTTTTATTTTATTTTCAGATATTTTCAGTGCATGATTAGTTTCTTTTAATGCGAGAATTTTTTTTTCAAGTTTGTTAAAAAGGACTTCGTTGTATTGCCGGAAAAATTCCATTTCCTCGCCGAGAGGTTTATCAGTGATTTGTTTTACTTTATAGTCTTCTTTAAAAAATTCATTTATTATACCTAACAATGTCTCAGGATCCTGAGGTTTTAGAATAAATCTGTCAGCACCTATACTTAATGCAAAGACTTCGTCTGTAGGTTCAGTATATGTTGCTGTAAAAAAAACAAATGGTATATGTTTCAGTTTGTTATTAGATTTCCATTCCCGGCATAATGTATAACCGTCCATCACTGGCATTAATATGTCAGAAACAATTAGATCCGGTATAGTTAAAAGGGCTTTCTCCAGTGCTTTTTCCCCATTTTCGGCAGAAAGAACATCAAATCCGCTGCCTTTAAGTAAGCTTTCCAGCATGTAAATATTGGTACTGTTATCATCAACAATTAAAATTTTTTTCTTCATATTGTTTTTTCCGGATGATTTATCGTAATAAAATGTTCTTCAACTTTTGATAAAAAAGTATCGGGGTTTATAGGCTTTTCAATGTATCCGTTACAACCGGCTTCCATTGCCTTTTCCTTATCGCCTGGCATTGCATAAGATGTTACAGCGATAATTGGAGTGTTTGCAAGATCAGGATTTTTTCTCAGATTATATGCGACTTCATAACCATCCATTTCGGGAAGCTGTATATCTAAAAGTATTAAATCAGGTTTGAGCGATGCAGCTAATTCAATACCGGATTTACCATTTAGCGAAGCAAAAACCTTATACTCATTTTTTTCAAGAATGAATCTGACAAGATAAAGATTCTGCTCATTGTCTTCTATTACAAGAATATTTTTACTCATTTATCACTCCTTTTATTCGGTAGAGAAAAACTGAAAACACTGCCTTCCCCATAAACACTGCTTATCCATAAATATCCATCCATTAACTCAACAAGTTTTTTACATATTGATAAACCAAGTCCGGTACCTTCATATTTACGTGTCAGACCTGTATCAATCTGCCTGAATGGTATGCAAATAGTTTCAATATCATTCTGTTTGATGCCTATACCAGTATCAGTTACACTTAAAATTAGTGAATCTTTTTCGGTTTGGCAATCTATTTTAACAGATCCTTTTTCGGTAAATTTGATAGCATTACTTATCAGATTTAAAAGGATTTGTTCTACCCGTCTTCGGTCACCTTCAATACTGCCAATTTCGGGAGATATTGAACAGGTTATTTCCAGTCCTTTTTGGGTTGCAAGAGGACGGGTTGTTTCAGTAACTTTTTCTATAATCTCCCGTAGATTGTAATTTTCATTGACTATTTGTAATTGTCCGGCTTCAATTTTTGATATATCAAGAATATCATTAATAAGTGCCAGAAGATGCTGGGCACTTGTTTTTACCATATTTAATTGTTTTTTCTGTTCATCATTCAGATCTCCGACTATTCCCTGCAGGATAATTCCAGTAAAACCAATGATTGAATTGAGCGGGGTTCGCAGCTCATGGGACATAGTTGCAAGAAATGCGGATTTTAATCTGTCAGCAGATTCAGCAGATTCTTTAGCTAAAGTCAGCTCTTCAAATGTTTGTTTTAGAAGAGTCTCGGATTTTTTCCTTTCATCAATTTCAGATGAAAGTTTTTTATTTGTGTCCTGAAGTTGAGATGTCCGTTCAATAATTCTTTGTTCTATTTCCTTATTTATTTGCCGTAATTGCATAGTTCGTACATTTACCTGACGTTTTAGAATAATACTTCCGAATAAACTCATAAAAAGTATAATGGCCAGTATTAAAGCAAATATTTTCATCCATAAAGGTAATTCGAATTTAATATCATCAGATGTCCATTGCTTTAATGATTTATAATATATGGATAAAGGATCATTTTTTAATTTGATAAGATTTCTGTCAATGTCTGTGAGTAAATCTACGGATCTATTTTTTGGTGCCGCAAACATGAGTTTAGCCGGGCTGAAAATGACTGCGGTATCTATAAGTCCATATTCTTTTATATGTAACAATCCATAAAAATTATTGCAGATTACTCCATCTGATTCATTTTGTGCAACCATCTTAAATGCTTTATCATAATTATCTACAGGTATCAAAGTGACTTTTAATCCGAACCCGTCATTAAGTTGTGTAAATGCTTCTTGTTGAATAGATCCTTGCAATACTGTGATTTTTTTTCCACTTAGATCGATTAAAGAACGAATTTTGCTTCCTTTTCGGGTATATACCTGAGACCATGATGATAGTACCGATTCTGTAGTGAAAGAGAATATTTTTTCCCGATCAGCAGTATATGCTACGTCAGGCATAAGATCAATTTCTCCTTTTTCTAAACGGCTTAACCCTTCTTCCCATGACCCGGATACATATTGCAGTTTCCATTCTTCGTTTTTTGCAATGTATTCTATTATATCGATAAATATACCGGATGGTTTTCCTGATTTGGAAGTAAAGACTTTAGGAGAATTTTCATAAATTCCAACTTTCACAATTTGATCTTCTGCTTTCAGTTCAGATGGAAAAATTATACTTGAGATGATGAAAAGTGTATAAAAAAAGGTCAATTTAATCACGTGTTTCATTTTTGCCTTCCTTTAATTATTTTATAACTATATGCTACATATAGCAAATAAAAAAAATTGAAGATGAAATTTTTGAAATTAAACTCGTATTTTTTTTGTTTAATATTGCACTGAATCAGCATAGCCGATTACAATATTTTATTTTTGCCTGTATTGTAGATTATACTTTGAATTTTATTTTTACTATTTGCAGGATTTTCTAATTAGTGTGCTGTATTATAATGCTTTTATTTGTTTATATCTCCAAATTTTTAATTAGTTTTTCAGATCGAGAATTTTTTAAACATATAAATATCAGATGCAATTGTTGCCTTATTATTTGTGGTATAATTTCTTCCAGGTTTTTAATCTGGATACATTTTTATATAAAGCTTGCTGCAGTTTGCATAATTTTAAACGTAAAAATTATAACCATTTCAGTTTTAATGCAACAGAAGTTTCTGATTTTTTCCGTACTTCTTTAATAATTATTAAAGAGTGTATATCAACATATCTGAAAGTCAAAAAATTAAATTTTTTTAACTAATTTTAGTCTTTGTTACAGCGTAGATGATATAAAAGTTTATCAGATTCATTCTTAACATTCTCAATTCTGTTTCACGATTAATTTCATGGAATATATGATATTCATTGTTATTATTTTGTTTTT
>JAFGJZ010000134.1 GCA_016928815.1 Spirochaetota bacterium | reverse complement strand
TTGAAATGTGTCTTGGTCGAAACATTTTAGGAGTTATTTCCAATGGGGTCATTCTATTTTTGTTGCATTAGTTTATTGAATTGAGGTTTTTTAGTTAAGTATGTACCAGCATTTTGCTTGACCCTGATAATAAAAATATTATGCTGACATGTTGCTTCCGGATCTTTAACCTGACTGAAATATTCTGAATATTTATCCGGAGACTGTTAAATATAAAGAAATAATATTTTAAGGAGTATTTAATGGATATAACAGAAAAATTCAAGCAAAAGGCTAAAACTCTCGGCAAAACGATAGTTTTACCTGAGGGAACTGAACCCAGAACTGTCAAGGCATCTTCAATACTGTCAAAGGAAGGATATGTAAAAGTTATTCTTGTAGGAAATGAAGATGATATCAAAAAGGTTGCTGCTAAAGAGAATGCTGATATTTCAGGAGTACAGATCATAGATCCTGTAAAATCGGATAAACTCCAGTCATATGCGTCGGCTTTCTATGAAATGAGAAAAAGCAAAGGTGTTACAGAGGAACAGGCTCTTGAAACCATGAAGGATTCAATTTACTACGGAACAATGATGGTTCAAAAGGGAGATGCTGACGGTCTTGTTTCCGGGGCAGAGCATTCAACAGGTGATACCGTCCGTCCGTCACTTCAGATCATCAAGACAAAACCCGGTATTTCAATAGTGTCCGGATATTTCTTAATGATTGTACCTGATTGCGAATTCGGTGACAACGGCATGTTTATCTTTGCAGACAGCGGTCTTGTCCCTGATCCTAATCCTGAGGAACTTGCTGCAATAGCGATCTCATCGGCTCAAACTGCAAAAATTCTATGTGATATGGATCCGGTGGTCGCAATGCTTTCTTTTTCAACCAAAGGCAGTGCTACTCATCCGCTTATAGACAAGGTCATTCAGGCCACTAAAATCGCCCAGGAAAAAGCCCCTGATCTTAAACTTGACGGTGAACTGCAGCTGGATGCAGCTATTGTAGAAAGCATATCAATGAAAAAGGCGCCGGGTAACAAGGTTGCCGGTAAAGCGAATGTTCTCATTTTCCCGGACCTTAACAGCGGAAATATCGCATACAAGCTTGTTGAAAGACTTGCAAAAGCACATGCTCTGGGACCACTGCTTCAGGGATTAAATAAACCTGTAAATGACCTTTCAAGAGGATGCAGTGTCGACGATATCGTAAACGTTGCTGTAATTACGGCAATTCAGTCAAACATGTAGATATATAAATAAACGGAGTAATAAAATGATTATTTTATGCATTAATTCGGGATCTTCATCCCTAAAGTTTAAACTTTACAATAACGAGACGCAGGAAGATCTGGCAACCGGTATTGTAGAAAGAATCGGTCTTGCAAGTTTTATTAAATTCGACTGTAATTCCGGGAAGCACAAGATTGAGCATTCATGTCCTACCCATACGGAGGCGATTGAGCTTACTCTTAATACCATGGTAAACCCGGAATACGGCATACTGAAAAGTATGGATGAAATTTCTGCTGTCGGACACAGAATTGTTCATGGCGGAGAGAAGGTAACTCATTCATGTCTGATTAATGATAAGGTTATAGCCGACTTCAAATCGTTGTATGATTTAAGCCCGCTGCATAATCCTGCTAATGTTCTTGGAATTGAAGCCGTAAGGTCTATTCTTCCGAATGTGCCGCATGTGGCCATTCTTGATACTGCATGGCATAAAACAATGCCGGATTATGTATACACATATCCTCTTCCTCATGAATGGAAGGAAAAATACGGTGTAAGAAAATACGGTTTCCATGGAACCAGTCATCTTTATGTGTCCAGAAGGGCGTCAGTGCTTCTTGGCAAAAAACCTTCTGAATCAAGAATCATTGTTCTTCATATCGGTAACGGGTCATCAGCAAATGCAATTAAATACGGGAAAAGTTTTGACACTTCAATGGGAATGACTCCACTTGAAGGTCTTATGATGGGAACAAGAAGCGGTGATTTTGATCCTGCAATAAGTTTTTTCATTATGGAAAAAGAAAATCTTACTCCCGCGGCGTTATATGACATACTGAACAAGAAATCCGGATGTCTTGGAGTTACAAAACAGTTCTCTGACCGTCTTGATATTGAAATTGCCGCAGAAAAAGGTGATGAACTCTGCAATCTCAACATTGAAATGGAAAGTTACAGACTGAAAAGATACATCGGATCATACATGGCTGCTATGGGCGGATGTGATGCGATTGTATTTACTGCAGGTGTAGGGGAAATGGGACCTATTACCAGGGAAAAAGCTGTCGAAGGAATGGAAGAGCTTGGAATTAAACTTGACCGCGACAAAAATAACAAACTGAAAAACAGAAACGGTGAATTTGAAATAAGTACACCTGATTCCAAAATTAAGATATATGTCATTCCGACAGATGAGGAAGCTGTATTTATTGAAGATGTAGTTTCCATAGTAAACGGGACATATAAGGAACCTGAATTTTTTGAGTATTCATTTCAGAAAAAAGAATACGTCAATAAACAGCGTGCGGCGGCATTTGAAGAAGATTGCATCAAAAAACCTTTTCTTAAGGAAATTGCTGTAAAACCCAAGTAAAATGAAGAAGAATATTAAAGATCTTTCCTATGATGAGGTGCTTGCATTTTTTACTGAAAACGGAGAAAAAAAGTTCCGTGCAGGTCAGCTTTTCAGCTGGTTATATGTGAAAAATGCAGTATCTTTCGAAGAAATGACGGATTTTTCAAAAGAATTGCGGGCACTAATGGAGGCCCGTTTTTCTGTTTCATCACTAAATATTGAGGAAAAGCTTGTATCTCAAAAAGACGGATCCGTAAAATATCTTTTCCGCACACATGATGATAACTACATTGAATCGGTACTGCTTAAATCCGCATCTGAATCCGGAGATAGAGTAACTGTCTGTGTTTCCTCCCAGATTGGATGCGCCATGGGGTGTACTTTCTGCAGGACTTCCAGACTTGGAATAATCAGAAATCTTTCCGCAGGTGAAATACTTGAACAGATTTCCCTGATCCGAAGGGATTCCGGAGAAAAAAATACAAATGTTGTTTTCATGGGAATGGGAGAACCTTTTAATAATTATGACGAGGTAATCAGGGCTGCAAAAACGATCAACCTTGATGCCGGTTTTAATATCAGTGTCAGGCGCATTACAATTTCCACATGCGGCATACTTCCGGCAATTGAAAGATATCTTGATGAAGGACATCTTTTTAAGCTGGCTCTTTCTCTTAATGACACTCTGCATGAGAAGCGTCTTAAGAACATGCCGGTGGAAAACAAGTATCCGGTTGCCGATGTTGCTGACCTTCTGCGGCGAAAATTTCCTCACGGCAGAAACCGGCTGACGCTTGAATATGTAATGCGGGATGATAATATTTCAAAAGATGACGCTGTCCGCATTAAAAAACTTTTCAAAAACATTCCGGTGAAATTAAACCTGATTCCGCTTAATCCCGGCGCTGATGTTTCGAACATTCCTTCTGAAAAAGAAATTAATGAATTTGTTGACAATCTCGGCATAATGAATATTCCTATAATAATCCGTAAAAGTCTCGGGCAGGATATAAACGGTGCCTGCGGTCAGCTTTCAGGCCGAAAATACAAAGGAGCAGCAGATGTTTAAAAAAACCGCTAACTTTTTTCTCAGTATCTTACACTGGATTTTTTCACATAAAAAAATTACTTTCATTTATTTCCCGCTGCTTTGCGGCGTTTTGATGTTTGTTTATGTGTTCATAATATATCTGAGTTATCTTTCAAACAAGGATGAAATCCTTGATAAACTTTCCAGATATAAAACCCTGATTGACAAGACTGAAGAAATGAAGAAGGGGATGGCTTTTTCAGCAGGTGAATTTAGTGCAGATAAAAAAGTTGTTTCCATACCTACAAGAATATATGACCGGAACGGTGAAATAATAGGTGAATTTTTTGAGGAGAAAAGGGAAATCGTACCTCTTCATTATATACCTGAAACATTGATAAATGCCGTAATTGCCTCTGAAGACAGGGATTTCTACAGACATAAAGGAATCAATTATTCCGGACTGGTGAAGGTAATGATACGGAATATCCGGAATTTTCAGCTTGCCGGAGGAAGTACCGTAACCCAGCAGCTTGCGAAAGTTCTTTTTACGGATATGGAAAGATCTGTAAAACGTAAAGTATATGAGGCGTTTCTTGCTCTTGAAATTGAAAGACGGTATGATAAAAAGGATATTCTTTCAATGTATCTTAATCTCATATATTTCGGAAACAGTTCATATGGTGTTGAATCTACATCCAAGATGTATTTCGGGAAATCAGTAAAGGATCTTACCGACGGTGAGTGTGCAATGGTAGTTGCAACGATTTCCAATCCGATGATTTACTCTCCTCTGAACCGGCTTAATAATTCAGTTGTAAAAAGCAGACGGATTCTTCAGTCACTGGTAGATTCAGGTTTTCTGGAACAGAAAAAAGCAGATTATGAATATTCACGCCTTGTAAAAAACTGGAAAATTAAATTCAACGACAAAGATGAAGCAGTGGAATCTCTCATAGGTTCGTTCATATACAGCACTTACAGAATTAACAGAGCGCCTTTTTTTAATGAATATATACGGCGTACGCTTTCCGAAAAATTCGGAGACGAAGCACTTAAGAAAGGCGGGTTTTCCATTTATACGACAATTGATGCCGTAAAGCAGGATGTTGCTCTTGCTTCCATGCGTACGGCAATTGATGATCAGCGGAAATATCATCTTGACCGTGCGGCATCCATCAAGAACAAGGAGAAAGCTGATGAAGAAAGAGAAAAGGCGGATAACATCCAGGGGGCGTTTGTAACATTGAATCCCTATTCCGGAGAAATTATTAATTATGTCGGAGGTTATGCATTTACCGCAAATAACCAGCTTGACCATGTAATGCAGATGCGCCGCCAGCCGGGGTCTTCATTCAAACCGTTCATTTACTGTTCTGCAATTGAAAACAAGGATATAACGCCTGCAACAATGATGGTTGATGAAAAAACGAAATTTTCTAACGGATATACTCCTCAGAATTACAGCGGAACGTTCAGCGGTAACATAATAATACGTGAAGCTTTGAGAAAATCGATAAACGTTATAGCTGTGAAAGTTCTTGATAAAACCGGTTATGATAAGGTGCTGGGTTATGTTAAAAAGGCACTCGATTTACCGGATGCCCAGATGCATGACAGATTCGGAAAAACACTGTCGCTTGCGCTTGGAACGTACGAGTTGTCCCCTCTTGAGAATGCTACTCTGCATTCAACGCTTGTAAACGGCGGGCAGTTCATAAAACCGTACGGCATACTTTATGTAAAGGATTATGAAAACAATATTGTATGGAATAATGAAGAGGAAATCACCCGTGAGGTAAATAAAAAACGTGAAGAGTACGGTACTATTATTGATCCGTCCGCAGCTGCCGTTACGATTGACATGCTGAAAGGTGTTTTTCAACCGGGAGGGACCGCCAGCGGTACAGCCGCAAGATACGGAATAAACTTCCCGGCTGCAGGAAAAACAGGTACTTCCACAAACTGGAATGACGCATGGTTTGCAGGTTATACGCGTGATCTTGTATCAGTTGTATGGATAGGCAACAATAAAGGTGCAATTACACTCGGCAGGGGAAGAGCCGGAGGTGTGCTTTCCGCGCCTGTCTGGGGACGCTACATTTCATTCGTATACCGTCAGGAAAAACCGCTTGATTTCATTAAACCGGAAGAAGGACTCACATTTCAGACCATCTGTCTGGACTCGGGCAAAGTACCTGTAAAAGATGAGTACTGTCCGCACATATCCAAAGATGAACTGTTTATAGCGGGAACCGAACCTGGAGAATACTGTGATCTCCATACAGGCCCGGACGACAAGGAGAAAAAATCAGATGAAAAAATACAGGATGGCTCAGATGGTTAAAAAAGAGAGAATTCTGATGTATGTTTCATTGATCATACTCGCTGTTTCAAACCTGTCGTTTAACTGGCCGGTGCAGAATATCAGAATTACATCAACTTTCGGCGAATCACGTACGGATCATTTCCATGACGGTATTGATCTGATCAGTTTTGACAGCAGGGTATCTCCGATTGCAGATGGAAATCTTCTTTATTTCTGGAATTCCAATTTTTTCCCTTTTGATCAGGAAACAGGCAGCGGAAATTTTGCGGTTTTAAATCATAAAGATTATAAAAGCGTGTATATACATCTCGACAGGATAGAAAGTTTTCAGCCGGAATATACCTCAGGCTCCATAATCGGAAGATTTGCTAACTCAGGCAGGTCATATGGAAATCACGTCCATCTTGGTATTTTTGACAAAGATACATGGAGTTCTGTAAACGCGTTGGAAATTATGCCGGCGGTCAGCGATGAGAGACCTCCTGTTATAGGATACTTTGCACTTCATATAGGTGAAGATTACATAATTCTGAACTCTAATTCAAAAATCCGTCTTACAAAAAATTATCCCCTTCTTGTCCAGATTTTTGATGAAATAAACCCGGGAGACAGACTGGGTATTTTCAGTATGAAAGTTCTTATGAACGGTGAACAGATTTATGATGTGAAATTTGACAGGATGAAGTCTGAAAAGCGAACTTTGAAAATTTCGGATAGAACTTTTGATGAGATTTTTGACGGAAAGGATTATTATAAAATTCCGGTTGTAAAATATCAGCAGGGAATCAATACTTTTGACGTTTATGCCTATGACTATGCAGGGAATGTTTCGTTAAAACAGTTTATCGTTGATGTAAATCTGGATATGTGAATGATAATTAATTCAAGGTCAGATAAATGAGTTTTTATATAGCCGGTATCGTCATTCTTCTGGTTTTAAGTGCATTTTTTTCAGGTTCTGAAACTGCACTTTTCTCACTCGGTAAAGTTGAACTGGGGAAATTCAGCGAGTCAAGGAAACGCCGTCAGTTGAAAATTGTGAAACTGATGAAATATCCGCAGAAAATTCTAATTACGATTTTACTTGGCAATCTGCTTGTAAATATTCTTTTTTCGCAGATAATGACCAAACTTTTCATGGAAAGATTCGGCAAAAACGGGCATCTGATAGCCCTTGCAGTTATCACTCCTCTGATAATTATTTTCTGTGAAATTACCCCGAAAGTTATTGCAATAAACAAATCTGAAAAGGTTTCTTTACTGGTAATGGATATCCTCAGTTTCATTCACCTCATTCTGGCGCCAATAAGATTTATTTTTCTGTTTCTTACAAATATTCTGATTAAAATTCTGCGCCTTGATCCGGTTGATGACCAGCAGATTACGGAAAAGGAAATTGACCGTGCTGTGGATATGTGGGAAAAAAACGGAGTGATTCTTCCTGAGGAAAGGACTTTTATTAAAAATGTCCTGCGATTCTCTAAAAAAACGGCAGAAAATGTTATGATTCCGCGTACCGAAGCGATTGGTATTCCTGATTCTTCCACGATTGATAATGCCATAAAAATAATGCATGAAAAAAATGTAATCAGAGCTGTTGTTTACAGCAAGGATATGGATAATATTACAGGGGGAATTGATTTTCGTGATCTGCTTGAACATCATGTCGGAATGAAAAGGGAATCATCAATTAAAAAATTCATTTTCCCGGTGCCTCATTATCCTGAAACTATAGATCTGAGTCTGCTCCTGGATGATTTTTTAAAAAATAAAATAACCATGGCGGTTGTTGTTGATGAATACGGCGGTACTTCAGGAATTGTCACCTTATCTTCAATGCTTACCCAGCTGCTCGGTAATGAGTTTTCAACATCCAGCGAAAAAAAACGTCAGGTAATCAGAAAACTTGATGATGAAATAGTAATTATCCCCGGCGATATGCAGATAGATGATTTTAATGATAGATTTAACGATGATATTGAAACCACAGAGGCTGAAACTATTGCCGGATTTGTAACCGAGGAACTTGGTCACATGCCGATGAAAGGCGAAATTGTAAGCACGGTGAACTGTGAAATAAAAATACGTTACATCCGAAAAAACAGGATAGAAAGTCTTGAAATCAGGAAGCTTCTTAAATGATGATAATTATTTACGAAATTCTTATTATAATATTCATACTGATGTCAATGTTCTTTTCATCCGCTGAAACTGCGGTTATTTCCGCAAACAGGTATCTGATTGAGTACCAGTCTCAGAAAAAAGTTTTTGGTGCGGTAAGATCTCTTTATATACTTGATAATGTTGATGAAGTCATCAGTATGATACTTATAGGTAATAATATTGCAAATATTACAGCGGCTGTTTTCATTCTATATGTCGCTGAAACATCTTTTCATTTGCAGAGCAGATATTTCTTTCTCATTTCAATTGCCCAGGCTGTATTTTTTCTCGTATTCTGTGAAATCTATCCGAAGGTCATAGCCCGCAGCAAGGCTGAAACTATACTGAAGATTCTTGCATATCCAATTACTTTCTTTCTCTGGGTTTTCAAGCCAATTGTCGGTGTTTCTCTTGTTGTGTCAAAGCTGATTAAAAAACTTCTGCATTTCGGTTCTTCCGAATTCTCTGCAGTCAAAGCCCGTGATGAAATAAATGTATTGTTTAATATGGGTGAAAAATCGGGCATTGTGAATCAGGGGGATAATTATTATGTTAAGGAGATTTTATCACTTCATAAAATAATTGCGACAGAGGTAATGACTCCTACCATAGATATAGTATCTGTTGAGATAGATGAACCTTTGAAAAATGTCGTCAGGCACATACGCAATACCAAATTTTCCCGAATTGCAGTTTATGATGACAGGGTGGATAATATCGTAGGATTTGTTTATTTCAGGGATATTTTCGAAAAACAGACTTCTTCAATCAGGGATATCATGATTAAAGCCGTATATGTGCCTTCTACAAAGAAAATCTACAAATTATACCGTGAGATGGTGGAGAATGATGACCATATCGTGTTTGTGGTAAACGAATACGGCGGAGTAGAGGGGCTGATTACCAGGGAGGATATCGCTGAAGAAATAGTCGGTGAAATACAGACTAAAGGAAACTATAAAACAGACATGATAATTCCGCTTGGACAGAATAAATATGAGCTGGTAAGTATTCTTGATATTGATTACTTTGATAATATTTTTAAGGTAGGCATAAAAAAACAGGGATTTGAAACAGTTGCAGGTTTTGTACTTCATCACTTCGGATATATCCCGAAGGTCGGGGAAAAATTTACTTTTAATAATTTTATTTTTACCGTTGAGGCTGCAACAGAACTTTCAGTTTCGAGGGTAAGTGTACGTGTTCCAAAAGGGAAAAAAATATCGCTGCGTAAGGGTGTCGCATTTTAATTACCTCCGCCGGCTGTGGAACTCGCGGCTGAAAGGCCGCTCAGACAGTCCTCGC
>JAFGJZ010000133.1 GCA_016928815.1 Spirochaetota bacterium | reverse complement strand
TATCATATTATCTCCTGTTCAACGCTGTAAATTTAATTGTTATTTGAATTTTGTAAAGGAGAATATTATGAAATTCATTTCCCATATTTAATTTCTGCAGAATTTTCTCTTGACTCCAGAGAACCGTAAAATGAATATATTCCGGAATAATTAAATAATACTGCGGTGACATAATGAAAAATGAATCAAGGCCGGCATATAAATATCCTGAGAAATGCTTCATCTGTCTTCAAAAACCTGACGGACAGATTAATAGGACTTTAAGACAGACCGGAACAGTCAAGCTGCCGATCTGTTTTGACTGCAGGAAAAAAGACCGTCTGCATAGAAACATATCAAATTTCGTGATTATGCTTCTTCTTGCGGCTATTACGGCAAGCTTCCATTACGAACAGCACATCATTAATTTTCTGACAATTTCCAGCGGATCAGTAGTATGGAGATTTTTCAAACTGTCGCTGGTAATCATACCGGGAGGTCTTGTACTTGTAATTTATCAGATCGTCAGAGTCAGACTTCTGTCAAAAGAATGGCTTAACCTGAAAGACATTGATGCCGTTGATGCAACTCCGTCTTTCCGGAACACTGAATTCAATGAAGAATTCAGAAAAATAAACAACCTGTGAACCTGACTTAAAACACTGCGGAATTGACTGTATCCGCTTTTTTCAGTTTTAAAATGCATTATCTGAATATTATGCTATCATTAATCCGTAAATCAAAATTAACTTCAGCAGAACTGTTACGCTGTACGGCTGAAATCAGGAGATACTTATTAACATACAATTTCTTTATACAATGGCAGGTAAAATTCTTTTTCTTGTCATTCTTATGATAATCGGAATTATCCTTAAACTTAAAGGCAAAGTTACCGGACACAGCATTCTTGATTTAAGCAGAATAAACATGGACATCTTCTGGCCTGCTTTAATATTTTCCAGCATCATTACCGGTCTTGACAGATCGGTTTTATTGAACAACATGCTGCTTCCTTTTTCCGCAGTCGTAACAGCGTTTACTGGATTATCAGCCGGGCTATTGATATGCAAAATTAATAAATGGAAAGGTACACGTAAAAGCATTTTCCTCTATCACTCAACTATAAATAATTTTGTTTTTCTGGTTCTTCCGTTTGTTACATATTTTCTTCCTGAAAGAGGAGCCGGGCTCCTATTCGTTCACAATCTGGGTTATATGATAATTTTATGGACAATAGGAATCAGTTTCATGACGCATAATCTTACATTCAGACAAAAGCTTAAACAGCTTTTTTCCAACGGATTAATTGCAACAGTTTCAGGGATTGTAATCGTTCTGTTCAATTTCAATAATTACGTACCGGAAATGGCGGTTGAAATTCTGAATACACTCGGAAAATGTACGGTTCCTGTTGCAATGATTATTGCCGGTGCAAGAATTGCGGATCTTGGAATCAAAGCACTGAAATTCGACAAATGGAACATCCAGCTGGGACTGCTGCGGCTTGTATTTGTTCCCGGAGTTCTTGCTGTGATTACAATTCTTCTTTTCAGATATACTTCAATCTCAAAGGAACTCCTTATAATTTTCATGACTGTGAACCTGGCGCCGGTAAGCGTAAATGCAGTAAGCATGGCAGTCTATTATAACTCTGATGCGGATCTTGCAGCAGAAGGAGTAGTCTTCACGCATTTATTCAGCATGGCGACAATGATATTCTTTTTCTGGATAATGAAGGATTTTTTCACCAGTTTCATCTGACAAATGCATGCAGACAGGATTTATCCCGCAAATTCTATCGCGATTTCAGCGGCAAGGGCGGCATTATTGTAAACAAGCTGAATATTGGACTCAAGACTCCTGCCGCCTGTTTTATCCTTAACAGCAGCAAGAAGAAACGGCGTGATTTCCTTTCCTTTTACTCCTTTCTGTTCAGCTTCCGCCAGCGCCGTATCTACGGCATTGCCGATTTCATCATAATCCATTTCATACTCATGCGGAATCGGATTGGCGACAACAATACCCCCGCTTAAATTAAGTGACTGTTTTATTTTCATTACCTCTGCAATTTCGGAGGCATTTTCTACACGGTAGTCAACCCTGTAGCCGCTTTTCCGCGTATAAAATGCAGGAAGATCATCAGTCCTGTATCCGAGAACCGGTACACCCATAGTTTCAAGATATTCCAGAGTCAGACCGATATCAAGAATGGATTTCGCTCCTGCACATACTACTGTAACGCCGGTTTTCGCAAATTCCTCAAGATCCGCAGAAATATCAAAAGTTTTTTCAGCTCCATGATGAACGCCTCCGATTCCTCCCGTGGCAAAGACCTTAATTCCGGCAAGTTCAGCGATTATCATTGTTGATGCAACGGTTGTTGCTCCGGTTACCTTTTTGGAAAGCACGAACGGAATGTCACGTCTGCTTGTTTTTGTCACGGCCGTCCCTTCCCTGCCAAGCATGTCAATTTCCTCTCCAGTCAATCCGACTTTGAGCATTCCTTTCATTACTGCAATTGTTGCCGGTACGGCTCCTTTATCTCTGATTATTTTTTCAACATTCAGTGCAGTTCTGACATTTTCAGGATACGGCATTCCGTGAGAAATAATCGTTGATTCCAGCGCAACGACAGGGCGTCCCGAATCAATTGCAGACTGAACTTCATTCTTCACATCAAGGTATTTAATCATTTTCTCTCCATAGTTAAAACTTTTTAACGTATATTCCGCCGCCGCTGATTACTTCCTTAATACTTTCAGAAGATAATGCTGTGTTCACACATTCATTACTTGAAAGAGCGAGAATTGCAGCGGCCGTTCCCCAAATTGCCTGACCCTCAATTGATAAACCGGAAAGGTCGGCATGAATGATTCCGGCAATAAAAGCATCACCGGCACCTGTTACATTTTTCACATCTGCATTGCAGCATACCGCAATACCCTGACCATCCTGACCGCTGAAGAATACACCGCTTCTGCCGAGGCTGATGAAAACATTTTCCACTCCCTTCCGGTGAAAATAATCGGCTGCTTTCAGAAGTTCAAAAGTACTTGTTATTGTGAAACCGCACAGTATTTCCGCTTCCTGGAGATTAGGTTTGATAGAATGGAATTTTCCGATTACATTTTTTGCTCTTTGGGATTTGTGCTCTGAAACGGTATCAAGAAACAGTTTCACCCTGCAGTTCCGGGTAATATAATCCAGAACTTCGGCAGATACATTTGTTTCGATAAAACATGCACTGCAGCTGTTAATCAATTCCATTTTAGTTTCAACAATTGCCCTGGTTAAAAAATCATTTATCTGCATTGAAGAAACTGCGGCATACATCTCCCCGTCAGGTTCATGCAGTGACATATATGCTGAAGTTTCCGCATCTCCGACTGTAAGAATGTGGAAAGTATTTATTCCATATTTATTAAAATCTGCCAGAACTGTATTCCCATTTGTGTCATTTCCTAGAGTGCAGAGAATATCGACATCAAAACCAAGCAGCGATGCATTAATTGCGACGTTCCGCCCTACCCCCCCGCATGAAACGGAATACTTCCCCGGATTCGAATCCTGAGAAATGATTTTTTCAAAAGAAGTTGCCTGTATATCAACTCCTGCACCGCCGACAATGAAAATTCTTTTCCTATCATTAACGGCCATCTCACCTCCTGAAAATATGATCTGCGGCTTTCTGATTAAGCGGCAAGCCTGATATTTATATGACATATTTTAAAAAGAATCCAGTATTTTATGCTGCTAACTTAAATAATTTTAATTATAGATGGGACTTTAAATTAAATACTATCAAAAATATCAATAAATTAACATGATTTTACATTGACTAAATCATTATTCCGGTCTTATATTAGAATAGCAGCGGGAGAGATATGAGAGTAATCGAAATTGATACGAGGAAAATAAAAGACTGGAATTCATTTCATGCTTATTTCAAGGAAATAATGGGTTTCCCTGAATCCTATGCTGAAAACATGGATGCATGGATCAGCTGCATGTCTGATATCGACCGGTCAAAACCGGGAATGACGAAAATACTTATTAAACCCGGGGAAACACTTACAATAAAATTATTCAATGCAGCGGATTTTAAAGAACGCTGTCCGGACCAGCTCCAGGCTCTTCTTGAATGCAGTGCATTCGTAAACATGCGTAAAATTGAGAATGATGCAAATACCAGGATTTCTATTGCACTCTATTGACGGATTTTTTACAGAAAATATCCCGTCATTGCACAATTTTCATCCTCTTAATTATTCTTCTTATCAGTATCCGATGAACTGTCTTCTTTCTTCTGTTCAGCAATTCTTTTTCTGCGTCCGCTCAAATATGCAGCAAGAGCTATAAACATGAGTACAAGACTCCCCTCTCTGTTAACCGCTTCAGGGAATTTTAAATCTGTAAATTCCTGAACAGCTCCAAACAAAATCAATGCAACTCCGATCACAATTACAATTCCCATACTCTGTTTATAGCTTATATTCATGTTATCTCCGTTTCAACTTAATATTGTTCTAGAATACTTCAATCAGCATTATAATTAAACATCATTTCCAGTCAATCGGAATTACTGCAAAATAGCTTATTAAATATAATTTATTATTGCATAAAAAAAATATTTCCTCAAAATGTCGCAGTAAACCGGTGAAAGTGCAGGCTGCTATCAGAATGTTTAAGCATAAAAAGTTAATAATACATTTTAACAGAAAAATAGTAAATTTGAAAGTACTGATCATTTTTTTATTTATTCTGATTTCATCATTACCTGTAAATGCAGATGCTCCCGTAAAAAAAATACACATACAGGGCAGCGAAATTTTCAATGAGGAAACTCTGATTGAAATTCTCGATACAGGTTCTTTCCGGAATAGCGGTTATTCATTCCTTCCCGTAAATGCGAAACTGAAATCCTTTTATAAGGAATCCGGATACCCTCTTGCAAGAATATATCTCATTGATGAAACAGAGTCCAGCCTGTCAGTATATATCGATGAAGGTAAAATAGGCCAGATCAGAATTGCCGGATTCGATGATCTTAAAACCGCAGCCGTTAAACTGATGTTTAAACTTCCTCATAAAATTTATAATCCGGATTCAATAGATGAGAATATCATTAAAATCAGAAGGCAGCTGAAAATCGACATTCAAGTGGAACTGCTGACTGAAGAGGATTATGATAAAGCCTTTTTTCAGCTGGATAAGGAGTTTAAAATTCCTTTTTTCGGCGAAACGAAACTTCCATTCTTTGAAAAATACGGATACAGATATAATCTTGTTGTTACCCGAAAAGCCGCATCAGCCTCCGACACCGGCAGCTCGGATAAAAAAAGGCTTACATTTGATTACGGGATGCAGTCCAATGTAATATCTTCTCACACGCCGTGGATATCAGCAACAGTTCCATATATTCTGAATAATGAGGATCTTCTGAAATTGAAATTCAGCCTCACATATAATTACAGACTGCAGCAATATGAGACTCTTCCGTCATGGGCGCAGAACAAGCTGGAAGGACAGTATTATCCCCCGGGCAGCCGTTTCTATAAAAAATTTACACCACGGACGGTTTTCAGCATCATACAGTCAGGTTCATCCAGAGCAGACATAGGGATTGAAAAGTATGATTTCGTTCTGTTCCGGGGAATAATTGAACCGGGCCTTGCACTTCTGCCGGATCTGCGTCTGTATACAGGTTTCGGAATTGAAAAAGATAATATTTCCAATTATTCATTAAATGGAGATTTCACCGATCATGATGAAATCCATGATGACTCAAAAAACTGGTATCTGATAACAGCCAATATTGAACTTTCGGAAATCTTCTGGTATCTTGAGAAAAATGATCTGGTTCTGAAAATATCATCAGGATATTACTTCAACAGTGAACACTTTTATGAAACCGCAACCCAGATCAACAAGACTTTCTTTCCATCCGAAGGGTTAAGATATTTTACAGGATTTCAGTTTAAAAACGCGGGGATGGAGGTTCCTTTTTATCATGATCCTGCAGTAAATGACTACTATTTCCGGGGACAGTCCTTTTCACAGCATCATTCATTATTCATCATCAGCAACAGAAATGATTTTAATTTCTCCCTATACAAAGATTATGTCAATGCAGGATTTTTTCTTGATTTTACTGCATTCCGGGGATATGGAATTAATCTGAAAGGCTTTCAGTACGGTGCTGCAGGCGGTCCGAAAACTGATTTTCTGCTTTTTGATCAGATTGAGTTTTCACTTCTCATCGGGTATGACTACCTGCTCGAAAATGACAAATTCAAATTCATGATGAATTTCTCGTTTAACAACAAATGGTGATCCGGGACACGATCATCCGGACTATATCCGGACAATTGCATATTTTACGCCCTTTCATTTGCCGCCAGATATTCTTTCAGAACCTCGACAACCAGATCATGATCATCAGCCTGAGGTAATCCTGACACAGTAATTGTGCCTATTACTCCGCAGTTTTTAATAATCACGGGAAAACTTCCGCCATGTGCAGAATACTCGAATGGGGAAACAGAATATTTATCTTCAATGGTTGAATTTTCATATTTCAAAAGTCTGCCGATATAGAAAGAACTGTGTCCGAATCTGTAAACTACATTCGTTTTCCTTTTTACCCATTCATCATTATCCGGAGAAGTGCCTTCAAAACTGTAATGAAACAACTGATGCCTGTTCCGGGTAATGTCTATTGTTATGCAAAAATTATTTGCCCTGGCTTTTTCAATCAGCATCACTCCTAACTGCCAGGCATCTTCATTGTTAAATGAATCAAACTGCAGTTCTTCTTCCTGCTTAAGCAGAGTTTTTAATAGATCATGCATATTATTCATACTCCATTATTATTATCCGAATATAATTAAAATCAATAAAATTTGTTTCAAAATGTAACAGTCCTTTAATATTTAATCAATAAATAAAAATTTTGTTAATGACAGATGTACCTGTTTTTTAAAAGATAGATTTACCCGAAAAGGGAATATCCATCTTAACAGAGAAATTTTACGGGAATCCGCATCATATATGTCTAATTCAATAATAAAAAAAATATCTATTATTCTACTGGCAGTCAGACCTCAGTTTTTTCAGGCATCGGTTATTCCCGTTCTGCTGGGAACAGCTGTCAGTTATTACCAGAATATGCGCGTCAATATGATTTTGCTGATGATTACACTAACCGGTATTCTTTTTATCCATGCCGGTCTGAATCTGGCAAATGATTATTTTGACTTTAAATCAGGTACAGATGACATTAACAATAACTATAATGCATTCAGCGGCGGAAGCCGTTTCATCCAGAATGGAATTCTGTCTCCGCGTCAGATAATTATTTTCAGCGTAACATGCTTTTCCGCAGGAAGCCTGATCGGTCTTTACATCAATTATATTCTTCCGGGAAATACGGTTCTGCTGATAGGAATTGCCGGCGTTTTCCTTGCTTTTTTTTATTCAGCCGGACCCTTAAAAATCGGTTACACAGGATTCGGAGAGTTATCTACCGCCATCGGTTTCGGTCCGTTAATTACGGCAGGAAGCTTCTATGTCCAATCTCAAAAGCTGTCTTATCTTCCTCTGAATGCATCAGTTCCGGTTGCCCTGCTGACAGCACTTATCCTTATCATTAACGGGTTTCCTGATTACGAATCCGATAAAATCTCCGGGAAAAAAACTCTGGTTGTATTACTGGGGAAAAAAAATTCAACTATACTCTACACATTGTTAATATCAATAATGTATATGTGGATTACCGCAGGTGTTCTGCTTGAATATTTTCCATCAGAATGCATGACTGCCCTGATAACAATACCAGCCGCAATCAGGACGGTTCTTATAATCAGGAAAAACTACAACAATACCGTAAGCCTTCTTCCCGCAAATGCATTGACAATAATTATTCATCTGATAACAGGTCTTTTATTTGTTTCCGGTTTCATCATAAATTCAGTGATTGCAGGTATTTAAAAAATGAAGACAGTACATCCGGCAAAACTCAACTTCAAAAATATATTGCTGCCCGTTAAACCTTTATTAAATCTTGTCAGCAGGGAAATGCTGCAAATAGTTGACAGTAACGGCTGCCTGAATAAATTTGAAAAAAACCTGATTAAAAACATTTTCAGACTGCCGTCTAAAAAACTCCGCCCGTCGCTGCTTCTTCTTTCTGCAAACGCAGCCGGATGCATGACTGACGAAATCAGATCCGCGGTTATAAGAAATGCAGCAGTAATTGAAATGATCCATAATGCATCTCTTATCCATGATGATGTAATTGACGAATCCGGCATACGCAGAAACGAACAGACATTGAATTTCCGGTACGGCAGTAAACTGGCAGTATTAATAGGTGATATCGTAAATACATGTGCTTTCAACGTTCTTAACGGAAATCCCGGCAAAGAGATCAACGGGTTAATAATGGACTGCATCTTTACCATGTGCAGAGGGGAGATTTTCAGCTATAATAAAAAATCTCCCGGACGGAAAGATTATCTGAAAATCATTCATGATAAAACCGCCTGTCTCATGTCAGTCAGCTGCAAAACCGGTGCAATGCTTGCATGCACCGATAAATCTGTAATTAATGAGCTGGGTGAATTCGGACTTAATTTCGGTTATGCCTTCCAGCTGATTGATGACATCAATGACGGGGACACACCTGCGGCAGTTGACGGCAGTACCTGCATTAATGACGCCTCTGACTTCATAGCTGCCGCTGTGAATAATCTGAAGGCAGTTCCGGAAAATAAATATACCATGAGCATGAAACTTCTGTGCGAATATATTTTAAACGACCGCCTATCCGGAAGAAATGAAAAAATCAAAACACCGTAATAAACCGGCATAAATTTTAATTGACCTTCCCCCTGGGAAACATACATTTCAGTCACCGAAAAAAAAGGAAGACAGAAAAATGAAAGAAATTGATATTAACTCATGGAAAAGGAAAGAACATTTTAATTTTTTCAGGAATATGGATTATCCGCATTTTAACATCAGTTTTGAAATTGATATTACAGGATTTGCTGATGTTCTTAAAAAAAACAATCTTCCTTTTTACTATACAATGATCTATTTTTCAACTGCTGCCGCCAATGAAACGGAAGAGTTTAAATACCGCATCAGAGACAACAGGGTAATTCTCCATGACGTTCTTCATCCTTCTTTTACGGACATGAGAAAAGATGATGATCTCTTTAAATTCATAACAGCTGAAATGAAAAGCAGCCTTACAGACTTTTTAAATGAAACGGCCGGGAAAGCCGCTTCGCAGAAAGAATTTTTCCGTCTTCATGATCTTCAGGGCAGAGATGATTTTATTTTCTATACTTCAATTCCGTGGATATCTTTTACTCAGCTTTCACATACCATTTCCTTCAATAAAAATGACTCTGTTCCCAGACTTTCATGGGGAAAATATTTTAATCAGGACAACAGAATAATTCTGCCGTACTCCGTGCAGGTAAATCATTGTTTTGCGGACGGAATACATATTGCAAAGTTCAAAGATAAACTCGAGAGCATGCTGAATAATTACAAATTTTAACTTCATGACAAATAGTAAGCAGCGATGTGTAAAAATCCACTCATTCTTTCATGAATGTTAATCATCTGACGACATGGTGAGCCTGTCGAACCATAGCCTGTCGATCATCTGATGTCATGGTGAGCCTGTCGAACCATAGCCTGTCGATCATCTGACGTCATGGTGAGCTTGTCGAACCATAGCCTGTCTATCATCTGACGACATGGTGGGCTTGTCGAACCATAGCCTGTCTATCATCTGACGTCATGGTGAGCCTGTAGAACCATAGCCTGTCGATCATCTGACGTCATGGTGAGCTTGTCGAACCATAGCATGTCGAACATCTGACGACATGGTGGGCTTGTCGAACCATAGCCTGTCTATCATCTGACGTCATGGTGAGCTTGTCGAACCATAGCCTGTCAATAATCAGGCAATTTCCTTATATGCAATACAACAAAAAAGGACTGCCGAAGCAGTCCCTTTTTGTTAAACGTTTTCTAAAAAACAATTATTTGTTATAAAGTTTTCTCGGTACATAAGATGTATGCAGCAGTTCATGAGCTTTATGTGAACCCGGTTTTTCAAGAAATTCACTGTAAATCTGAGTTATCATCGGATTGTGATGAGAACATCTGAGTTTAAGCTGAGTATCATCCTTGTAAAGACCTGCAATTCTTTTTGCTCTGATCTCGTCAGTTGCTCCGTAAGGCTGACCGCCGCCGCCGATACAGCCACCACGGCAGGCCATAACTTCAATGAAATCATAAGGGGATTTCTCACCTTTTGCCAAAGCGGCCCTTACTTTATCCAGAACGAATTCAACATTAACAAGACCATGGGCAACAGCAACATTGACTTTTGTTCCTTTGATATCAATGGTTGCTTCCTTAACTCCGTCAAGTCCGCGTACCGGTGTAAGATTAACATCTTTCAGGTCTTCTTTTGTAATAAGGAAATATGCGCTTCTTAAAGCTGCTTCCATTACTCCGCCTGTGTTTCCGAAAATTGTACCTGCTCCGGTATGTTCTCCCAGAATTTCATCTGCATGATCTTCAGGAAGATTTGCAAAATCAATACCAGCCTGTTTGATCATACGTGCAAGTTCTCTGGTAGTAAGAACAACATCAACATCCTGAAATCCGCTTGAGAACATGTCATCATTACGCTGACACTCAAACTTCTTGGCAGTACATGGCATGATGGAAACCGAATAAATTTTGGCCGGATCAATTTTCTCACGCTGAGCATAATATGTCTTGATCATTGCGCCCATCATTTCCTGCGGTGATTTTGCTGTTGAAAAATGCTCAATCATATCATGATCATATTTCTCCAGATAATCAATCCATGCAGGACAGCATGATGTAATCAAAGGAAGTTGTTCATTTTTTGTAAATCTGCTTACAAATTCGGTTCCTTCTTCAAGTATTGTCAAATCCGCGGAAAAGTTGGTATCAAATACTGCTTTAAATCCGAGACGTCTAAGTGCGGCATAAAGTTTACCGGTGGAAATTTCACCGGGTTCATATCCGAATGCTTCACCGATTGCCACGCGGACTGCCGGAGCAATCTGAACAACAGGAAATACGTCACAGTCATTACACATTTTTTCCCAAACCTTCGAGGTTTCATCTTTTTCGTAAATTGCGCCGACAGGACAATGAGCCGAGCACTGACCGCATTTCACACATGGAGAATCTGCAAGAGCCGTGTCTGCAGCAGGAGCAATTCTTGTTTCAAAACCGCGCCCGAGAAATTCCAGAGCCCATACATTCTGCATGTTCTGGCAGACAAGTGCGCAACGTCCGCAAAGTATGCATTTTTCAGGTTCGAAAACAAGCGAAGTTGTAGACTCATCAAGCGGTAAATCCCTTAAATTCATTTCATAAGGAACTTCTCTGATTCCGAATTCAGCAGAAAGTCTCTGCAGCTCACAATTCTGATTTCTCCCGCACTTAAGACAGTCATTTGGATGTCTTGAAAGTATGAGTTCAAGTGTTGTTTTACGGACTTTCATAATTTCAGGATCATGAGTTATCACACTCATGCCTTCAGCAACAGGAGCTGCACAGGCTCTGAACATTTTAGGAGATCCTTCAGTTTTAACAATACACAGACCGCATGATGCCCATGGAAGCAGATCAGGATGTTTACACAAAGTCGGTATATTTATCTGAGCCTGTTTGCATGCATCAAGGATTGTGATTCCTTCTGCAACAGCAATCGGCTGTCCATTAATTTTAATATTTACATTTGCCATTATTTTTCCCCCTTATCCTAAAGTAATTGCCTTAAATTTACATGAAGCATAGCATTCGCCGCACTTGATGCATTTAGACTGATCAATTACATGAGGTTTCTGCTTTTCGCCTGAAATACAGTTCACAGGACACTTCCTTGCACAAAGAGTACATCCTACACATTTATCTGAAAGGATTTCATATGACATGAGATCCTTACATTTTCCGGAAGGACATTTTGCATCATTTATGTGAGCCATATATTCATCGTAAAAATTATTAATTGTTGATAAAACAGGATTCGGTGCTGTCTGACCAAGTCCGCATAGCGATGCTTTCTGCATTGCGAGACTGATGTCTCTCATCTTCTGTATATCTTCAACTACAGCTGTTCCTTTTGTAACCTTTTCAAGAAGACCAAACAGCTGTTTACCTCCAATCCGGCAAGGAGCACATTTTCCGCATGATTCATCAACTGTAAATTCGAGATAAAATTTAGCGAAATCGACCATACAGTCATCTTCATCCATTACAATCAGTCCGCCTGAACCCATAATTGAACCAAGTTTACTCAGGTTCTCGTAATCAATCGGAGTATCAAGATGCTCTGCAGTAATGACACCGCCTGATGGACCTCCCGACTGAGCAGCTTTAAATTTTTTACCGCCCGGGATTCCTCCGCCGATGTCATAAACAATTTCTCTAAGCGTGATTCCCATTGGTACTTCAATTAAACCGGAATTTTTTATTTTACCTGTAAGCGCAAACACCTTTGTTCCTTTAGATGTTGCAGTACCGATTTTTGAATACCAGTCTCCGCCCTTGAGTATGATTACAGGAATATTTGCGTTAGTCTCAACGTTATTAATTACAGTAGGTTTTCCCCAGAGACCTTTAACTGCAGGAAACGGAGGCCGCGGAATCGGCATACCGCGATTACCTTCAAGAGATGCAAGAAGAGCCGTTTCTTCACCGCAGACAAATGCTCCTGCACCAAGACGGATTTCTATATCAAAACTGAATTTGCTTCCGAGAATATTTTCTCCGAGAAGACCATATTCCTTGGCCTGCTTGATAGCAATTTTAAGTCTGTCTATTGCAAGAGGATATTCAGCCCGAATATATATATATCCCTGATTGGCACCGCATGTAAAGCCTGCAATCGCCATAGCTTCTAGAACTGAGTGCGGATCACCTTCCAGTGTAGAACGGTCCATATATGCACCCGGATCACCTTCATCGGCATTACATACAATATATTTCTGATCTGATTCAACCTGTTTTGAAAAGTTCCATTTCATCCAGGTAGGGAATCCGGCACCGCCGCGTCCCCGAAGACCTGATTTTTTCAATTCATCTATGACCTGTTCAGGAGTCATATCAAACAAAACTTTTTCAAGAGCAGCATATCCGTCACGTGCAATATATTCATCTATTTTTTCAGGATCGATAATACCGCAGTTTCTAAGAACTATCCGGTACTGTTTCTGATAAAATTTCATTCCTTCAGTATCTGTAATTGCTCCCGATGCTGAATTTTCCTCTTTATACTGAAGTCTGTCAACTCTACGTCCTTTGACAACATGTTCCTGAATAATTTCCTTTGCATCTTCAGGTTTAACCTGAACATAAAAAGCCTGCTCCGGAAGAATCTTTACAATCGGCCCCTGTTCGCAAAACCCGAAACATCCGGTTTTAAGAACCTGAACCTGATCTGACATTCCAGCAGCATCAACTTCATTTATTAAATTTTTAAAAATCTGATCAGCAGAACTGGATTCACATCCGGTTCCACCACAGACAAGAACATAATTTCTATAAGCCATGCTAACCCCCGATTATTTATTTTCCATAATATCAATTGATGGCCTGTCCTGAACATATTCACTGACCATTTTTTTATCCTTTATATGTCTGTGCACTATTCTGCGGGCAATATCAGTATTTACGTTATTGTATAGTGTATCAGGCATACCCGGAACTTTGATTTCAACAGTAGGCTCATATGTACAGAATCCCATGCATCCTGTCTGTTTAATAGCTACATTTTTAAGTCCTTCTTTATCGATTTCATCCAGAAAGGCATCCATCGTTTCTTTTGCACCTGCAGCAATTCCGCACGTACCCATTCCGATTATTACTTCAATTTCTTTCCCTTCTGTATCTCTTTTGGATACTTCATTTTTTTTACTGTCCCTGAGTTTTCTCAGGTCATCAAGTGTAAGCTTTGCCATACTTTCCTCCAAAAAGGTTATTTCAAATCATCTTCCTGCGAAACAAAAAACTGTTTGGCAAGTATTTGAGAATCAGCAGAATTTAAATCTCCAAGAGCCTCTGCAAGCTCACTCCTGGATATACTGTAATTTTTCCCGTTTTTATGTCTGTTTATCAGAAGATCATATTCACCGTCAAAAGTCATCAATGTTCTGAATGTTCCGGCAATGTCCCCTTCCGGCGGACAGTCAATATTATCCAGAGAAATTGAAAAAAAGAGTGACGTGCCCATTTCCTCTTCCGATTTTATATCAAACTCACCGCCTATATTTTCCAGCATCTGAATGAGAAAAGGAAGTCCAAGACCGACTTTTCTGTTTTTGTGCTTTATCCCGTCAGTGTAAAAAGGATCAGTGGATTTTTTCAGTGTTTCCTCATTCATTCCCGATCCGTTATCACCTATACAGACTGACAGACTCCCGTCTTTTTCAATGTAATCAAGAGTAATCACAGTTGCCTTTGCTTCAACAGAATTCTGCAGAAGATCAATCAGATAATCACAGACCGAGTACTGCATCAGTTTTTACCTTTAAATTTAGCAATAATGTCCGGCAGCATGTCTTTTTTCACTTTGCCGAATACTTCGCCGTTAATCGTCATTACAGGAGCAAGTCCGCAGCAACCGATACATCTTACAGCATCCAGTGAGAATTCACCGTCTTCTGTTGTACCGTTTACCGGAAGACCAAGCAGCCTCTCGATTTCCAGGATGATATCCTCTCCGCCTTTAAGGTAGCATGCAGTACCCATACATACGGCGATCTGATTTTTCCCCGGTTTTGTAAGCTTGAAAAAATGATAAAAAGTTACAACGCCGTAAATCTTTGCTAAAGGAACATCCAGTATCTTTGAAAGTTCCAGTGCAACCTCACGAGGAACATAACCGTATTCCTGCTGTACTCTGTGAAGAATCATGATAAGATTTCCGGATTTGTTTTTCCACAGGTCAATAAAACTTTTTAAATCTGTAGAAAGCTTAACCTTAGCTTCTTCCTTCTCGAACATATTATCCTCCTAATTAAATGTCTCTAAGAGCTGTAGGCTCTATTATAAATATTACTCATTTGCAATAATTAAATAGTCTAAACTAACTTTATTCGATTAAAAAAACAAATTTTAATATCACAAATAACTATCTTTGTCATAAAATAAAACCTCAACGATAAAATGCAAGATATTAATGTCATAAAATGTAAATATTTCCAGCAAAATTGATTTTTTTAAGCAATTCCTGTGAAAAATTTCACAGTTAATCATCCCATTTAATATAATTTTTATATTTACTGCTTTGTGAATCTGACGGTACTTTCTGAAAATGCTGATAATCCTTTGAATTTGCCCAATCTCCGCCCCATGTCCAGCCGCGTCTCTTAAATTCGATGACTATCGGATGTCCTGTATAAAACGTTCCTTTTTTACTGCGGTCATACACCGCTCCAGGCGGAACGGAAAAATTTTTTGTAATATAGGGATTGTCAAAAGGATTTATATCGATTGCATAACCATACGCATGTTTGGAAAGATTTTTCTGTTTATAAGCCTTTCTGTAATTAAAACCTGAAGTATTGTTGTCCGCCATTGAAAGATTATCATCCCATTCCGTTCCGTTGAAATATGCAGGAGCGGAAATTGGAACTGCATGTGCTATTGGAAATTTCATTTTAAGAGCCAGTCTGAATACAGCCTTAAGATCATCAGCCAGACGGTAATCCATCACAACCTGCCCTTTATGAAGCCTTCCGTCATATCCGTAATATATAAGTTCAATAAGCGACTGATTTTCAAGAATTTCATACGGACAATCAGGATTTACATTTAAAAAAGCTTCTTCAATACTCATATTTGAATCGGTTATGATATTTCCGGCAAAAACCGGAGAAATGAAAGACAGAGATAAAAGCAGTAATATACGAACGGTTGTTTTTTTCATAAATTATGTAAATATTTCCCAGTGAGGAATGCAAGATTTTTTTGCCTGTAATAACAAAAAACACCTCTGATTCCGGGGAAATTCCGGCAAAAAGGATTCAATGACTGCAGATATTCAGACATCGAAAACTCCCCGAATAAAGCAGCCATGAAATTTCAGACTGAAGACTTCTGAAAACATCTTCACTTTCATACCTCAGTATGCAGCAGGAACTGCAGACACCTGAATTCAGTCTTTTTTCCGAGGAGATGAAAATAAGATCAGGGTTATACTTTATGATCGTATCATCAATATCCGAATCACTTCGGCAGATTCTGACAAACTCATAATTAAGTACTCCGGTGACATATGAGACTACCTTTGTCTGCATGCGTCTGTCATCTTCAATAATTACTATCTTCATTTTTTCCTGAATTTGAAGAATGGACATAAAAGTAAAATACCGGTACAATCCACAGTACCGGTATTATTGAAGGGAATGAAACATGTTTAAAACAATTAAAAGATCATTTGCCCTTCCGCCACATCCTATCAGTCTTTTTATTTAAATAATCCGCATTAATCAATATATGTTAAAAAAATTTTTCCGCAACTTTTTTTTTTATTTTATTCCCCAGTTTTATTTTAACGGTTACCGCCATTTAAGATCGTGAATTAATCCATTTCTTCATTTAAAGATTAGCGGTTTCCGCCATGCCGGAATAAATTTCATGCACCAGTTAAAAACAGGAATTCTAATAACCGATATATTTCCGGACCATCCTTTTCGCAGAATCCTCATCCAGACTTTTATTGATCCAGCCAATCGCACCGGTTTGTATGAATTCCGACTCCTCTGGCCCTTCCGACTCACGCGTCATAAAAATGACGGGTGTATATTTATCAAAGCGGCGCAGTTCGTCTACAAATCTGAAACCGTCAATCCGCGGCATGTCAACATCAACGATAACAAGAGCGGGCCACTCTCCCTTTTTATAGGAGCTGCGCAGTTCAAGTATACAGTCATCGCAGTTTAATGAATCGACTATGGTAAAGCCGAACTTGCTTAATATCATTACAAAGTCCTCTTTTATCGTACTTGAATCTTCAACCAGAAATATTTTTTTCATAACCACCTCCGGTACTAATCATCGATTATCAAACCGGCTTTTGAATTAAGCAGCGGACGGGACATGTGATGAGGAAAGAATCAGCCGTGAAACCGGTTGCCCGTGAAACAAACCAGATTACTCACCGGGCGTCTTTAAGCCAATTATTTAAGAAGTATAAACTCAATATACAAGCTCATTAACGTTTGTACCATACTTTTTTTTATTTCAATTTACAGTTTTTCATTAAGAAATAGTATTAATCAAACTCAACTGCGGCGCTATAATCCGGTTACGCCGGTTATTATTTTTTATGCTTGCCAAAAAAACATATTACGTTGAAATGAATTCCAACAATACTCAGGGGAGCTTCGGCTGAGATTTAAACCCTTTGAACCTGCGACGGATAATGCCGATACAGGGAGAGCTAAAATACATTTCATTTAACTCAATCAAAGCACTAAATTTCCTCTCACCCTGGTCTACAAACGGAGGAGATAAAAATGAAAAAAATCACCATTATTCTGCTACTTTGCACTGTCCTGACTGGACTGTCAGCTGAAAACCAGCAGAATGAACTTACGATCTACACCTATGATTCACTTTCATGGATTGAAAAAAATCTCGTGAAATCTTTCGAACAGACTAACCATTGCAGGGTAAAAGTCGTAAAATTCGAAAATTCTTCAAAAATCATTTCAAGACTGATTTTTGAAAAAAGGAAAAATGTTGCAGATATCGCCGTAGGCATAACACCTTCAATGCTTATTAAAGCAAAAAAAAATAAAATCGTGGCCGATTATAAAAGCGGTAATATTTCTGCAATTAAGGACAAAAGCCTCATTTTCGACAGGGAATTCTACTGTACACCATTTGACTTCGGCGCGCTTGCGGTGATTTATGATCCAGCAAAATTCAAGAAAACACCGGAAAGTTTTGATGATATTCTGAAAATGGAAAATTCAATCATCATTCAGGATCCAAGGACATCTTCAACAGGAACGGATTTTTTATTCTGGACTATAGCGAAATACGGAGACGGCTGGGAGAATTTCTGGGAAAAATTCAGCAGAAGCGTACTGACAGCCGCACCAGGATGGACGGAATCATTCAGTAAATTTGAAAACGGTGAAGCACCCATGATGGTCAGTTATGCAACGGACGGAGCATATTCAATGGAAAACTACAAAAGCAGCAAGTATAAGGCCTTTATTCCTGACAACGAAGGTTTTATTCAGATCGAAGGCGTTTCAATAGTTAAAAACGCACCAAACCGTAAACTCGCGGAAAAATGGATAGACTTTATGCTGTCTGATCAGTTTCAGAAGGAAATTCCCCTGAATCAGTGGATGTTTCCCGTAACATCAGTTGCCCTGCCGGATGTTTACAAATATGCGGTTACTCCGCAAAAAATACTTTCTCTTGACGCTTCGGTGATTGAAAAAAATCAGGAGAAATGGCTGAAATCATGGGTAAAGATCATGAAAAATAAAAAATGAACCGTACTGCACTTAAATTTTCCAGACTTCTGCCGGCATTATATCTTCTGCCGGCAGCATGTGCAGTCCTGTTCACAGCAGCCGAATTTTTTGAAATTGATAGTTTTTCAGCGCTTTTAAATTCCGATACACTGTTCATAATCCGTTCGACACTTATTCAGTCATCATTATCAACACTGCTCTGTTTTATGATATCAATCGGACCTGTAATTTTCATCAGCCGCAACAGGCAGGATAATTTTCTTTCAAACATAATTCGTATAACATTTTTTATTCCCTACTACTACCCTGTTGTATCTACAATTATTTCATTTTCCATAATTTTTTCAGGTTATTTTCTTAAATTTCAGTATTCGCTGTTTTCAATTGTAACCGCACATGTTTTTTACAATTCCCCGGTCATGGTCAAATACCTCAGTGAGAGCATAGTTAAAATCAAACGTGAAATTCATGAAAGCGCTGTTCTCGAAACCAGATCATATTTCAGTATATTCAGACATATCAGCATGCCGCTGATCATTAAATCATTTTCCCGGGCATTTTTCATAGTATTTTCCTTCTGCTTTACAAGTTTCGGAGTGATTCTTGCGCTGGGAAATATCCGCTACAGCAATCTTGAAATTTCAATATTTACAAGCCTGAATACGAATCTTGATTTTTCTTCAGCATTAGGCTACGGCTTCATTCAATTTGCAGTTCTTGCAATAATTAATTTTTTCGCAAGCAGAACCGGGTCCCCTGAACTGCTTATTGAAAACTATCCGTCATCCAACACATGGAATCTAAAGGAAACTTTTTTTTCGGTACTTTATGCAGCTTTTGAATTTTTAATAGTATCACTTCCGCTTATCTGCTTCTTTGCATTTACGCATGAAAAAAAAACAAACTATATGAAAATAATTTTTTCTGAAAAATTCAATACGGATTTTCCGGTTATCCGCTCAATCATGAATTCATTCGTACTTTCATCATTATCAGCATTATCAGTAACATTTATCACCTACATTCTCCTGAAAAAAAATTCCAAATCCGGTGAAATGATCATTACTTCAGCAATAGGCATTTCGACCGCACTTCTTTCAATTTCATTTCTTTATGTTTCGATTATATTCGGAATAAACCCGTACCTTATCATGCTTGCAGGTTTCATGACACTGTCAATCCCCTATTCATACTCACTCATGCATCAGCATGTTACCGGATTCAACAGGAGCATGCTTGAAGCGGCGCTTCTTGAAACGAAATCGTCTTTAAAGCGTTTTTTCAGTATTGAACTGCCGGTAATTTATCCGGTTCTGATATTAAATTTCCTGAACGTATTTGCGATCATTTACGGAGAATTTACATTTGCGTACATTTTTAATTCCGGAAACAGCCTCCCTCTTGTCAGTACGACAGGCTATTCAATTGCATCAAGAAGACTTCTCGGTGAAACATACGCCCTCAATACTTTTAACAGTTTTTTCATAATCATGATTTTCGGACTGATCTTTTTCATCAGTTCAAAACTTAAAACCGGCCGGTCAAAATGAATTCAGCATGCGGGATGTCATTTCTTATTCAGATAAAGAGTATATTTTTTGAAAGGACTATCTGACACGTTCAGGCTGGCATTATTTACAGTATTCGAAAGTCCGGGATACAGGCAGGTAATAAATTTTATCAGAATTACCGGATTTTTCAATGCTCTGCGTCAGAAATCAGGATGGGGTAAAATGCAGAGGAAAGGTTTCCGGAAAAGCTGATCTGTTTTAATCAGTATTTAACAGAAAAATAATTTCCATTTAATACATATTTTCCTTTACTAAAAACGGCAAATCAAATAATCTAGATTAAAAAAATGGACAGATTATGGGCAATTACCTTATAGATACTGAAAAATTCAGAACACTTTCATATAAACTGCTGGATGAAATAAAACAGAACGGGCACACTTATCAGGCTGTTCTCTGTCCTCTCCGCGGAGGATTCTATCTCAGTTATTTTATGTCAAAACACCTGAAACTTCCAATGAGATACCTGGAAATTTCATCCTACACCGGTCAGAAACAGGGAGAATTTTTCATCGGTCTCAAACCTGATCTTTCACAGGGTAAATTTCTTCTCTGCGATGACATTTTCGATTCAGGAAATACTATCCGTAAAATTCTGGAAATATATGAAGGTATTGATTTTGATGTAGCTTTCCTTCTCTCGAAATCTCCGGAACCTCATGATAATTACTACATCGGCGAATATATCGATAAAAACCTCTGGGTTGATTTCTACTGGGAAATAATGTAATTCCTCAAATAAGAATATTGACTTCATAAGTAAAACGGCATATAATTCCATCAGCAGACTGACGAATATCGGACGGCTGTCAGATGAAAGAGAACATTTTTGACATCAGAAACATCTACCGGATTTCCGAAGATAAAAAAAGAGTCTACATAGATATCCAGCTGGATTTTTACAGGGAAATCTACAGTGTATGGGATTTTTCTCCGATCGCAAACAGGGATCTTGACGAAGACCTGTTTGAATACCTGGAAGCCTGTGCCGTGGAAATACCTCCGAAATACAAAATTGTAATTGTATTTCACATTCCGCATGAAATCAGGGATAATGACAAGGAAACAAAAAGTATTGCAGCTTATAAAAATTTTTTTAATTACCGAATCCGCCGCATTAAAGCTCAGCAGAATAATAAAAGTAAAAGTATTTTTTTATATCTTCTGCTGGGTATCATCTGCATAACATCCAGTATTCTAATAAACAGATATTTTCCGGAAAATATAATATCCATATTTTTTTCGGAAGGTCTGACGATAGGCAGCTGGGTTGTTTTCTGGGAACTTTTTTATTTCATATTTTTTGCAAGAGCCGAGGTAAAAAAAGAGGAAAAAATAATGAAACGTCTCGCAGGCAGTGATATTGAGTATAAATACCGTTCAGCAAACTGAAACTGTATCATTTATGCAGACGGATAATAAATTTTTTTCCCTTAATACGGTTTGCATTCAGCACCTGCCCCGCTTTTTCAGCTTTTTCCCTTTTTACGGCGACATATGAATAGAGATCGAGACAGTCAATTCTGCCGACATCATCTGCAGAAATACCGCCATCTGCAGTTAACGCTCCCAGAATATGTCCCGGACTGATTTTACTTTTTCTTCCGCCGTTTATTGAAAAAGTTACCATCGGTGCCGGCTTACCCGTGAATCCGCATGAGGAATTCATGTCAAACATCTCCGCCCTGTAATTTTCATGCATGAGTTCATTAATTTTATCAAGACGGAACTGTTCCCCCGGATTTAAAAATGAATAGACACTGCCGGTTTTGCCCGCACGCGCGGTCCTTCCGCTGCGGTGGACATAAACCTCAGGTTCAAAAGGCATATCAAAATTCACAACTGCAGCAAGATCCTTAATGTCAATTCCTCTTGCAGCAACATCAGTTGCCACAAGTATGGACATGCTTCTGTTTGAAAACCGGATCATGACTTCCGTACGGTCCCTCTGCTCAATGTCACCGTGTATTTCAAATGCACTGAAATTATTCCTGACAAGATACGCAGCTGTTTCTGTGCATTGTATTTTCGTATTGCAGAATACAATTACAGTTTCATGCTTTGATGAATTAAGCAGATTCGCGAGAGCCTGCAGTTTTTCATTCTGCCTGAGATTGTAGAAATGATGATTAATGGATCCTTCTTCATGCCGAAGATCAATAAGAATTTCTTGCGCTCCGGTCAGATATTTATCCGCGAGTATTTTAACCGGATCAGGAAAGGTAGCGGAAAAAAACATCTTCTGATTTTTACCCTTTGCATAAGAAAAAATGGATTCAATATTTTCAATAAAACCGGCATCAAGCATGCGGTCAGCTTCATCCAGAACAATCATTTTCAGATTCGTAAAATCCAGATTTTTTTTCTGCAGATGCCTTTCAATCCTGCCAGGCGTACCGACAACAATATGCGCCTGATGCCCGAGTGAAACTTCCTGAAAATGCATCGGAAGACCGCCGCATAGAGCAAGAATTTTAATATTGCCTTTATATTTAGCAATTCTTCGGAGTTCCTTAGTTACCTGATCCGCAAGTTCGCGTGTAGGACAGAGAACAAGAGCCTGTACCCGCCATAATTTTTCATCAATACCGCAAAGTAAACCTGTACCGAACGCAGCTGTTTTCCCGCTGCCTGTTTTTGCCTGAACAAGCACATCCCTTCCGGATAAAACAGCCGGAATCGTCTTTTCCTGTACCGGAGTCATATATTTATAATTCAGTTCATTGAAGTTCCGGACCATTTCCGGAGACAGATCTAATTCTGAAAATTCTTTCATAACCATTACCTTTTTAATTACTCTGTCATGAGAGAAGTCTGTGCAGGTATTGTCAACAGAATAAAAATCCTCATTAATAAGGCACAAACATCGTATTTTAACTTGCAATTTGAATATCAGATCAGATTATTGATCCAACCGGGCTTTTAAAGAATAATTTCCAATTCATCCGGGATTGAAATAAAATGAGTATGTTATGAATAAAATTGAAAAAATATTTCCATTAATTGTCATTACGGCCGTATCTGCTGTTCTTTTATTTTATGCCCGCAGTAAATATGTTCTGTCTGATAAAATTCCGGTAATTTCCGCAGATGCACGAATTGTATCTTTATCACCTTCGATTACCAGAGAAATTCTGCTGCTTGATATGGAACCGAATCTCGCCGGAGTAACATCATTCTGTCCGCCGTTAAAAAGAGATGTGCCGAAGGTCGGCAATCTTCTTAATCCGAATATTGAAAAAATTGCGGCTATCAACCCGGACATTCTTTTTTTCTCAGAAGAGGACAATCCATCCATGAAGTTTGAAGGCCTGCTTCAGAGCAGAATACCTCTCTATAAATTCCGGAGAAACAGAACATTTGAGGACATCATATCCAACTTCATAATTCTCGCCAAAATAACCGGGAAACACGAAACAGCCGGAAAACTGCTGGAACAGATTAGGGATGACCGTCTGAAAATACTTGAAAACAGAAAGAAAGAAAAAACAGGCGCATTCTTTCTGTCAAGCCGGCCGCTTATAAGCGTATCCAGAGAATCATACATCAATAACATCCTTGCCGATGCAGGGATAAGGAATATAATTGCCGATTTCAGCAATCCATATCCGATAATATCCGTTGAATTTCTACTTGGATCAAAACCCGAAATTATATTTTCAACTGATCCGGAAGCTGATGATTTTTTTACGGAAATTTACAAAAAAGCTGATCTGAAAAAACCTGAGGTTATCATCATGAGTCCGGATAATGTCTGCTACTACACGCCTTCAGATTACATTGAAAGCCTTAAATTCTTTTATGGAACAGTTAATGAAAAAGAATAAACTAATCAAATACCTGACGGCTGCTTCGGTACTTCTTGTTTCAGTATATTTCGTCATTACCTCCGTAAATTTCCTGCAGCCGGCTGCATTCATAGACCTGATGAACTATGATATTACCTTTAAAAACGTATTTTTTAATTTCAGAATACCGCGAATCTGGACGGCGTTTGCAATCGGTTCAGCGCTTGCAGTTTCCGGAACCGTATTTCAGGCACTTCTCCGGAATCCGCTTGCAGACAGTTATACTACCGGAGTATCCGGAGGTGCCGCTTTCGGAATCTCACTTGCTCTATTCACGGGAGGAGGAAGTTTATCAGCATCATTGTACGCATTCGGAGGCAGCATACTCTCAGTAGTAATAGTCTACTTCATTCAGAAAAAATTCAGTATTTTCAGCAACGTTGTCATTCTTGCAGGCGTAGCGCTCAGCATGATATTTTCTTCAGCCGTAATGTTCGTCTATGCCGTTTCTGAATCCAGAGAGGTTCATAAAGCGATGCTCTGGCTCATGGGTGATCTGTCGATAGCACGCTATGAGCTTTTACCGCCTGTTTTTATTTTCATCATAATTCTATCCGGAGTTCTTCTGTTATATTCGAAACATCTCGATATCATTTCGCTTGGAAAGGAGTATACTGTTACACTTGGAATCTCCTCCGCCAGTATAAGAAATATTTTTTTCTGCGCTGCGGTACTAACATCATTGTCAGTTCTTCTTGGAGGAATAATCGGGTTTATCGGACTGATGATTCCCCATTTGATTAGAAAAATTTTTTCTCCGAAACATTTCATTCTTATTACCGTATCTTTTTTCTGCGGCGGGATTTTTCTGGCTGTTTGTGATACTGCCGGCAAAATTGCCGCCGATCCTTTTGAACTTCCGGCAGGAGTAATGACGGGATTTATCGGAGGATTATTCTTCATTTATTCCGCAATAAGGAGAAAATCATGAACAGGGAGATTCTCCGTCTGAAAAATCTTAATTCAGGTTATGCAGATAAACTAATTTTAAAAAATATCTCCTTTTCCGTAAATGAAGGTGATTTCATCTCTATTATCGGACCCAACGGCTGCGGGAAAACAACACTGCTGCGTTCAATTTCATCTGAACTTACACCTGAAAGCGGCGAAATTGAGCTTTACGGAAAAAATCTGAAAAACTGCACGCCGGGAGAAAGAAGCCGGCTGATTTCATTTGTCTTTTCCATTAACTCAAAACTCCCTGACTATACAATTGAACAGTTTCTTCAGCTCCATACCTTTCCATATGACGTACCGTTTCTTTTCAAAAACGATGAAAAAAAAATTTCAGATGCGGTTAAAATCTGCGGGATTAAAAACAGCATTACGTCATCAATCAGGAATCTTTCCAGCGGAGAATTTCAGCTTGTCCAGCTTGCTGGAGCCTGCATCCAGAACAGCCGGTTTATCATTCTTGATGAACCTGTCAGTCATCTTGATCCCAGGAATGCCCAGCTAATAATGTCCCTTCTGAGAAAACTCAACGCATCAGGAACTACCATCATAACGGTACTTCATGATCTGAACATTGCATTGAACCTGCCGGGACGTATACTCGGAATCAGGAAAGGCCGCGTATATTTTTATGAAAATGCGGCGGAAATTTACAATAAAAAATTGACTGATAAATTATATGATATAGAATTCACATATTACAGAAAAAACAACCGGTATTTCTGCCTGAACAGTTACTGATTCCGGCTTTTGCATTCCATGGAGGTACAATGCAGTATTTTGAAGAATTTTCAAAAACAATAGAAAATTTTCTTTTCCCTTTTTCCGGAATAATGATTTTCAAGACTCCATTAAGCGAATATATCATTTTCGCCGCATCATTTGTAATATTTTTCATGCTTTTCTTTTTCTCAAAGAAATATATTCTTTTAAAAATCAAATCAGCTGCGAAGAAAAAAGGCACCGTTCCCAACGAAAGCCTCATGCACACCATCAGGAACATAAATATTTTTTTCCATATTGTTACTTCATTATTTATAGCTACAAAAATATCCACCTTAAATCCTGTTTTTGAAAAATTAACAAGCTCCCTTTTCATCATACTTCTCGTTTATCAGATTGTAAAATTTTCACAGAACATCGGAATGTACTTCATAAAGAAATTCTGGTTTGAAGGAGGCAGCGAGGATGAAAATACAACTGCCGTTCTCGGATTAAACCTGATTCTTAAGATTATAATATGGACAATAGGATTTCTTCTGGTACTTACGAATCTCGGGTTTGAAATTTCCGCCCTTGTTGCAAGTCTCGGAATTTCTTCAATAGCTGTTGCTTTTGCTCTGCAGAGCATTCTATCCGACATATTCAGTTCATTTTCAATCTATCTGGACAGACCGTTTCAGGTTAATGACTTCATCATTGTCGGAGAAGATCTTGGAACAGTAAAGAAAATTGGCATAAAGTCAACACGGATTCAGACACTTCACGGCGAAGAGCTCATAATCTCAAACCATGAACTTACCAATTCGCGGATTCATAATTACAAACAGATGGATAAGCGCCGGGTTGTTTTTCATCTCGGTGTGACATACGGTACTTCACATGAAAAACTTGAACTGATTCCAAAACTGGTAAAATACATCATAACAAATACGGAAAATACCGAATTTGATCGGGCACATTTTCAGAACTTCGGAGATTTCAGCCTGAATTTTGAATTCGTTTATTATGTAACAACCGGTGACTATAACATTTACATGGATGTACAGCAGATCATAAATCTTGAAATAGTAAAAGCATTTGAATCAGAGGGAATCGAATTCGCTTTCCCTACAACGACTGTTCATATCTCGAAAAACTAGTCCTGCAGTCTGAATGAAATTTTCTGCCTGATGAGAAAGGATTCTATCGGAGTCTTGATCTCAGCTGAAAGTTTCCAGGAAGATGCGGCTTCCGCGGCAGCCGAGGCAAAAAGCCTGCTGCCGGAAAAATCCGCAATTTTAACTTCACCGATTGTTCCGTCTGTCCTGATTTCAATTTCAAGAACAACGTCCCCTTCGATATTGTTGTTTCTGCAGAATAACGGATATGACGGCGGCCTGCTGACGGAAAGGCTGCTTATCTCAGCGCGAATCACGTTCCGGACACCGTCGCTGCCATTGCTGCCTTCTGATCCGTCATTTCCACCGTCATTACCGGTACTCTCCGGTATCTCCACCGTCTGATTAAATTCCCTTTCGGCATGCTGTGCACCTGATGAAACTGAAGCGGTAATTAGAATGCTGCTGTTTTCAAAACTGAAAACAGCAGACCTGTTTCTGCTGCCGGCAGTCAGGTAAAAACCTGAAACCAGTGCAGCATGCACGAATATGGAAATTATCACACAGTATTTAAATTTCATCTCAGATAGTAATCTTCAGTCCGCCGAAAACAGATAATCCCGGAGCAGTATAACCATAGGCTTCCTGATAATCCTCGTTTAAAAGATTTTCAGCTCTTAAATAAGCATTGAAATAATCATTGAATTTATACTCAATTTTAGCATCAATTTTGTGATATGCATCCAGTTTTTTATCATTCGGTTCCAAACTGAAATCATCACGTTCTCCGGTATAAATGTAGACCATGTTAACATATAACATATTTAATATTTTCGTATTTCCAACTATAGACGCCTTATATTCCGGTCTTCTTAAAAGATCATTTTCAGTAAGTTCATCCTTTGTTTCAAGAATTGATCCATTAATCACGATATAATCATACTTTGAAGCTGCAATTTTAATATTTGCAGTAATATCTTTTGTTTTGAGATCGTTATTCACATATTTCCATACAGCAGTATCATACAAAACCTTATCCTTAAATTCAGTTTCAATGTAATCAATGCCAAAACTGAAAACATTACCTAAAGGCTGATTAATTCCCGCTGAAAATGAAATACTTTTTTCCGGTTTCAATTCTCTATTTCCATATGTATCAAATAACTGATATAGAGTCGGAACAGTATATCCGGTTGAATAGGAGGATTTAATTGCAGTTTTAATAACCGGCAATATAATATTCACTCCTGTTTGATAAGTATAGGCGCCTGCATATTCTTCCGATTTATAATAGCGTATTCCGGTTTGAACAGTGAAAATGTTGTTAAGTTTCAATAAATTCTGTCCATAATAAGAATATGAATTAGTACTTACATTATTTTTTGTATTATAATTATTAATGCTGTTAAAGTGCAACACTTCATTCTCGGAACCGATGATTATTTCATCTATATCCCATAAATTAAAATAATTTATGAGCTCATAGTTCCCTCTATAACCATTGCTCTCTGTGAAAAAACTAGTGGAAAATCCATCATCTATTCTTTCAGACTGGGTTACGGATCCCTTTATTTCATATGTATAAAAATCTGCAAGCTGATGTTTAAACCGCAAACCTCCCATTAGAAGATTGTCATAAAATAAATGATCTTTTTCATCTGTCGCAGCTTTTTTATCAATCTCGGAATTCATATCAGAATAATACAGCACTCCTTCGACAAACATTTTATCGCTTAAAAGAATCCCTGCTTTCCCTGAAACGTTTATCATTCTATCTGTATCTTTTTCAAAATCACCTTTGTAACCGGAAGGTTCGTCAGCCTTGGACAATCCGTCAATATAGTTGTATGTCACATTAATGCTGCCGTATGTGCTGTCATCTGAACCGTTAAAGCCCACACTTTCAAAGAAGCTGTTGTAAGATCCATATTCTGAAATTATCTCAAGTCCTTCGTTCTCTGTACCATTTTTAGGGATGATGTTCATTACTCCGCCGAGAGCGTCTGAGCCGTAAAGAGTCGAATATGCACCCTGCACGATTTCAACCTGTTTGACGTTTGCACAGTTGAGAAGGGAAAGATTGAATCCTCCTGACGGAAGCGTTATGTCATTTATCTTGAATCCGTCAATCATGTAGACAACAGATTCTGACGGCGCACCGCCGATGAAAACAGAAGAAGTGCCGGCTTTACCTCCTGTTCTGCTGATGTACATGCTGCTTGAACGGTTGACTATATCAGTCATCCTTCCGCCGCCGGCAGCTTCAATGTCATCTGAAGCAAGTACTGTAACTGGAACTGTTGCTGATTCTACAGAAGTCTTCCTGCGTGCTGCTGTTACAATAACTGTTTTTCCGTCTTCTCCGGAATCTGAATTATCATCAGCTGTTTCATCATCTGCCGCAAAAGCCGGCTGAATGATATCATCACCGCCGTTCACATCCTGTGCTAACAGAGACATGGATGCAGTGAAAAATAAAAATAGTATTGCTGCTTTTTTTAACATTTTAAAACCACCTTTTAATTAATTTTAAAAGGCCGGTTCATCGGATGGGGATAATTGATCAGTCAGACTGACCGTTTCCTGGTTATCGCGAGGAAATCCGGCCGGGAAGATCTGGCTTATCCTTTTAAAAAGGAATCACAGTTGCGCGACAGCACGGGAATTTCACCCGTTTCATCCCAATAATGTTTTTACAATCCGCAGATTGTTTAATACGGTCAAGTTAATTTTAAGACGGCAGTTAAATTTTAAAAAAAAATCATAATTTTACTGAAGATAAACGTATCTGCTTCTCAATCCATTTGACAGCAGAAGCAACTGCATTCTCATTATTATTCGGAAGAATCAGATCAGCAGACTGCAGCAGTGCCGGGTGCCCATTGGCAACTGCCATTCCGGTTCCGGCAGTCATGATCATCTCAAGATCATTCATGTTATCACCGGCGGCGTAAATATTTTGCATATCAATGCCGGTAAAATCAGAGAGATATTCGAGTGCATGCCCTTTTGAAGAATTAAAATCAAGAAATTCGAGATAAATGTCACTGGAAAATGTAAATCTGAACGGCAGGGCTTTCTGCTTAAGATAATTTTCAATTTCAAGCAGCTTCACGTTATCCCATGCAATTAATACCTTGAGCCATGGCAACGGGACAGTTTCCACCTGAAAAGTACCGGCACAATTATTATCTTTTTTCAGATGAACATCAGTGAATTCGTTTCCCGCAATAAGATAAATTTCATTTTCTCTGTGAATTTCTATTCCCGCACCAGGAAATTTCGCCATTACTTCCTTTACCGTTTCTGCCGCATTCGGAGAAATGGGATTTTTCCAGAGTACCTGTGTTTTGTCATAATCATATATCATTGCACCGTTAAAAAGAATGACAGGTATATTTACCGGAAGCTGCCGGATATAACGGGCGGCGGAATACTGATTCCTTCCTGTCGCAACCGTAAAAATACCGCCGTTTCCCGTAAAGTACTCAATTGCGGATAAATTTTCAGCGCTTATATCATGACTGCTGTTAAGGAGTGTTCCATCCATGTCGCAGACAAGCATTTTATTTTCAAACATGCCGCATTCCAATATATTAAAGTTCTGTTACAGTCTGTTATTGATGAGTTTATTAGCCTGCCATGATCCGGTAACATCTCTGACAGATACATAAAAAACAAAAAAATCAGCCTGCGAAAGTCATAAAAACGGATTGGTCTTTTAAGTCAAGAATAAACCTCGTTCATGTGCCGGCAACAGCATGATTTAATACGCACATAACAATATTGCGGCTATTCAAATAGTCATCTTCAAGAGGCAGGTTTTATTACTTTGAAATTTATCTTTACTTGACTTATTATTGCATAAATCTGATATTCAACAGGAATGGAGTTTGATTTATGAATAAATACAGATACTGGATTGCACTTGAACAGGCGGAAGGAATCGGATTTTCATCAATGCAGAAAATTTATGATACGCTTTCGCCTTTGAATCTGTCCATCAGCGATCTGTTCGACCTTACAGAGAAAGAAATTATATCTGAATTTAATTTCAACAGTCATATCGTAAAAGGGATAATTTCCGCCGCCGGAATACTTGAAGAAACAGAAGAGGATTACCTTAACATCGTTGAAGCCGGAATTAAACCGCTGATGTTTTTTGAAGAAAATTATCCCCATCATATTATTGACCTGCTGAAAAGCAGCGCTCCTCCCATTTTATTCTGTTTCGGAAACACTTCACTGCTCAAAAAACCTTCGGGTGCCATTCTCGGACATTCTGAAATAAGCTCCAAAGGTGAAAATATTGCATATCAGTCTTCTAAAATTCTGGCATCACATGACATCACGGTTATAAGCGGGCTTTCCAAGGGAAGCGGAACGATTGTACATAAATCAGCAATTGAAAACAGCGGCACCACAATAGGAGTTCTTCCCTGCGGAATGTTTACTTTCAGCATGTCGGAAAAAATAAAGGAAATATTCAATCCTGATAATTTCCTCATAATTTCACCTTTCCGTACAAACGAACCCTACAATGAATTTAATGCTATGGCGAGAAACCGTCTTATATGTGCATTGTCAAAAGCGGTTTTCATTGTGGAAGCACCGGAAGTAAGCGGTATTTTTGAAGCTGTAAAATCCGCTTCAAAACTTCACATACCCGTATTCACGGCGGAGTATTCCGAATTTCCCGAAAGCGCTTCCGGAAACATGAAAATGATTAAAGAATTCAATGCCTGTCCGGTCAGAGGTAAAAAGGAGAACAATATCATCATTCCAAACATTGATGCATTCATTTCAAAAATAAAATTCGGGATTAATACATGAAAAAACTACTCATCTTAAGACATGCCAAATCTGATGTAACAGCAGAAGCTCATTCAGATCATGAAAGACAGATAAACAGCCGCGGAATTAAAAACTGTATAGAAATAGCAGAATTAATGAGGAAAAATCACCTCATACCTGACCTTATACTGTCATCAACAGCAAAACGTGCTGTAGAAACTTCTGAACAGATACGCGTGAAAATTAATCCGGAAATAAACATATCCACGACAAACAGGCTCTATCTTGCTCCGCCTGAAAAGCATGTAAGGGAAATCATAAAAACAAATGATGAAATAAAAACCTTGATGATTGTAGGACACAACCCTGCGATTGAGGACCTTGTTGGTTCACTTACCGGTAAAAATGAAAAAATTTCTACATGTACACTTACTGCATTTGAAATTGACATTAAAAAATGGAAAGACTTTTCAATCAGGACCAGGGTTTTAAAATATAAAACTTTTATTCCCGGAAAAAAATAAAAGTCTGCTTGCAGCAGACTTTATACAGTTCTCAGACAACATATTCCTTCAGATAGGCATGATTGTTTTCAATTTTTTTCTTTGCCCTGTTTTCAATCTGACGTACAGTTTCTGCAGAAACCCCGTATTTATCACCGATATCCTTCAATGAAACCGGTTTATTGTCAGAAAATCCATATCTCATTTTCAGTATGTTTTTTTCATTGTCAACAAGTGAATCAAGCGCACCTTCCATCTGCATTCTAATTTCTTCACGGTTGATTCTAATTTCCGGATTATACCTGTCATTGTCACCGACAACATCATATAATGTAAAGTCTTCATCATTCATCGGCTGCTCAAGAGAAACAGTCGGCCTGAAAATTTCAAGAATTTCAGACACACTTCTTTCATCAACTCCCAGATAGTCTGCAATGATGCTGTTGGAAGGCTCGCTGCCGTTGGCGCTCATAAACTCCTCCCTGAGACGTACTATCTTCTTGAACATATCACCTTTCCGTATCGGAATACGGATCACTCTTGAACGTTTTGCTATGAAACGCGTGATGTAATGCTTAATCCAGTAACTTGCATATGTTGAAAATCTGCATCCCATCTTGTATTCAAACTTTTCAGCCGCGCGGATAAGTCCGAGATTTCCCTCCTGAATAAGATCAATCAGGGAAGGTTCCATATTCGTATAATTTTTAGCTATTTTAATTACAAGTCTGAGATTTGAATTGATCAGCTTCTCTTTTGCCAGTTTACTTCCGGAAGCAACCTTTTTAGCCAGATCAACTTCCTCTTCCGGTGTCAGAAGATTATATTTCTTAATGGCTCCTATATATCTGTTTATTATAGTATTGTCATAACTGTTATCTTTCATAAAATCCTCCCTAAGCTACATATAATAAAGCAATAATCGTGCCAATTGTAACTGAAGGAAAATCAGGCTTATAAATCATTAAAATAAGCAAATATTATAAATTTATTCGCAATTTTTGAAGAATAAAAAATAGAATCCCGAATTTAAGCAGAAATATAAAGGAAAGTAATCACATTTTTACACATAAAAAAATAAAAAATAATAAATTTTTACACAAGTGCGTAAATTTTACACAACATAAATTATCAATAAAGTAGTGTAATTCCAGCTAACTGATATAATTTAACCACATTAAATAAATTTTTCAAAAATAAAGCATTCATATAAATTGAGGATTCAGAACAAGATGGATATTATGATGAAAATTCCAAAGCAGATAAAGCATCAGAATTGCGGGAAAAAAGCATAAATGATTGCTCAAAAACCTTATAAAATAACCAATACTAAAAAAACCGGCTTTCGCCGGTTTTACAATCAAAATTATTATTTAATCTGATATTTTTTCTTGAATTTCTCAACACGTCCGGTTGTTGTAACAATCTTATTTTCCTTTGTATAAAAAGGGTGACATGCCGAACATATCTCCACATGAAGATCTTTTACAGTTGATTTGGTTTTAACTTCATTACCGCAAGCGCATTTAATAACTGTTTCCTCATATTTAGGATGAATACCTTCTTTCATTTTAATCTCCTTTATGAATTCGAATTCATGGCTCTGAAAAACGCCTTATTATTTTTAGTTGCCTTCATCTTGTCAACAAGTAATTCTACGGCTTCACTGCTTGAACTCATTGTTGAAATGAATTTCCTTAATACCCATAACTTTTGAAGTTCTTCCTCGTCAAGCAAAAGTTCTTCTCTTCTCGTACCGGCCTTATTAATGTCAAGTGCCGGGAAAATACGCCTTTCCGCGAGTTTTCTGTCAAGATGAAGTTCTGAGTTTCCTGTACCTTTAAATTCCTCAAAAATAACCTCATCCATACGGCTTCCGGTTTCAATTAGAGCGGTTGCAAGAATGGTGAGACTTCCGCCCTGCTCAATATTCCTGGCAGCACCGAAAAATCTTTTCGGTCTGTGCAGAGCATTTGAGTCAACACCGCCCGAAAGTATTTTACCTGATGTCGGAACCACCTGGTTGTATGCTCTTGCAAGACGCGTAATCGAATCCAGAAGTATGACGACATCCCGTTTATGTTCAACAAGACGTTTCGCTTTTTCTATGACAATTTCAGCAACCTGTACATGCCTCTGAGCCGGTTCATCAAATGTGGAACTGACGACCTCACCGTTAACAGATCTCTGCATGTCGGTAACCTCTTCAGGTCTCTCATCAATCAGAAGAACAATCAGATAAACCTCAGGGTGATTTGTAGTAATTGCATTGGCAATTCGCTGAAGAAGAACCGTTTTACCTGTCCGCGGAGGCGCAACAATAAGACCGCGCTGGCCTTTTCCGATTGGAGTCATAATATTAATGATACGCATGTCAAAAGCATGACTTGTAGTTTCAAGATTTATCCGCTCGTTCGGATGAATCGGTGTAAGATTATCAAAAAGAATCCGCCTGTTCAGCGAATCAGGATTTTCATAGTTTACAGCCTCGACCCTCAATAAAGCGAAAAAACGCTCATTATCTTTAGGCGGCCGTATCTGTCCGGTTACAGTATCACCTGTTTTAAGACTGAACAGTCTGATCTGGGAAGGTGACACATATATATCATCCGAACTCGGAAGATAATTATAGTTCTGTGAACGGAGAAAACCATAGCCATCAGGAAGAATTTCAAGTACTCCTGTAGCAAAAATATGGCCGTTAAGCTCAGTCTGATGCTTAAGAATTTTAAAGATCAGATCCTGTTTTCTAAGCCCTGAAATACCTTCAAGATTCATTCCCTTGGCAATTGAAACCATTTCAGTTATTGTTTTGGTTTTAAGTTCAGCAAGGTCAAGACTGTCGGCAAAATTATTATTTCGATATGGCCTGTTCGGCTTTCGGTTTTTTTTGATTTTAATGGATTTTGAAGTCCGGCCGCCTGTGTTTTCAGCGCTGTCTGTTCCTGATGTACTTTCGGTATCAGATTCATCTTCAGATTCTTCTTCCGATTCATTATCAGATTCGGCGGAAATTTCAGTTTTTTCCCCGGCACCCGTATCTTCAGGTAAATCATCATTCGCGTACGGCAGACATTCTTCAGCTCCGGGAGTAATGGTCAATGTATCATCATCATTGGTAACAGGATTACTTGATGAATCATTTCCAAGAGTTTCTTCTGACTGATCTTTTTCTTCCATAAAATTCCTTTATCAAATTAATATTGGTAAAATTTCCCTTAAAAACCTGAACAGAATAATATTTAAATCTTTTTTTTGAAATACAGAGCAGATTTCGTATATTACCGCCAAAGGGATAAGCAAATCGGGGTTTAAATAACAACAGCCAATCAATTACACACAGGCCTTTTCATGTCAAGCAATATATAATTAAATTTTTAAATTAATAT
>JAFGJZ010000132.1 GCA_016928815.1 Spirochaetota bacterium | reverse complement strand
GATAAAAACCTAATATACTCAAATAATTATCACGGAGGGACTGATGAAAATGTCCGGAGTTAAAAAATTTTTTCCAACAGCACTACTGATTTTCATGCTGATGCCTGTTTCTGTAATTTTTTCAAAAAATTTTAAATATGAACCTGTTTCAATTGAATCACTGTCACGGTACCATGAGGATAGAATAGCTTTCCAGCATATAGACACTTTTACCGACCCTTATCTTGACAACAGCATTGAAACACTTCTGATAATAAAAAATCTTAAGATTTATCTCATAAAAGACGGTTATGATGACATCAATATAGTAAAAGAGGAACGCCTGCTTCTTGACATGCAGAGATTATTGATAGATGATGAAGCAATGTGGAAAAACAGAATTAACGGCAAACTTGACTATGTTAAAATAACTGAAAGACGCCAGGAATTAATGAAAAATATGGATGAAGAATTCGTTGATAAAAACTTTGCTGCATTCTACAAAACAATTAAAGATGCATTTCTGAAAAAACATACAGGTGTTTTTATCACACTGATGAAAAACAGAAAGGATTCAGGACTTGTTGTTGTAAGAAAACCTATTTTTTCTTCTTCAATGAAAACTGAAGAAGACATTGAAAACAAAAAATATTTTACGTCTGCAACGGCAAAAGCGACTGACGGCCGGGTTTATTACTGTGAAGATGCCGATGGTGACGGCATTACAGAGACTTTTTCCGTTACAATTCCTGATGGTTTCAACTGGGGATATAATTCCGGATCGAACATTATTTTCATATTGAAAAACAAACAGGATGATATTAAGGATATAATTGGGAAACTTGCCTATTACTCTTATTTCGGAACAACGGAAGAGGAAGAGGAAATACTTAAAAACCTGCCGAAAGAATCCGATTTACTGGACATGGTTAATGACATTGTACCCGATGAAAAATTTTACAAATAATATATTTTAAAAAAGGGAAGGCCTAAAATGCTTTCCTTTTTTTTTAATTCAAGTAATTTTATTTAACTTCAATATTTCTTTCTGCAATTAAAAATTCCATTTTAGTAAATTTATCAGTTACAAACACTTTTATAGTAATACTTCCTCTCCTGGAAGGAATAATAACAGCTCTCCTGTCGCTTTTAAATCCGTAATCATTATTTAAGTTTTGTAAATACTGGATGTCTGCAGCATTGGAAGGATTAACTTCCCATCTGACTTTGTAGAATTTTTCAGTAATGGAATTTGATGCTTTAAGTTCAGCCATATTCTCATTATACACTTCAATTTTATTGCCATATATGGCAATAGATCCTTTTCCCTCGAATTTATTTCCGCAGGACAGGATTAAAAACAAAAAAAGGATTTTAAACAGATTAATTCTAAAATTATTCACTGAATTCACCTGATTTTAAAAAAACTATTTAAAAAAAATTTGCCCGAAAAAATCGGGCAAAATTATAGTAACTGCGCAAAAAAATAAAATGCGCTGTTAATTGGAAAATTATTTCTTTTTAGGAGCCGGTTTTTTAGCAGCTTTTTTTGCAGCCGGTTTTTTAGCAGCAGCTTTTTTCGCATCAGCAGCTTTCTTAGCAGCAGCTTTTTTTGCATCAGCAGCAGCTTTATCAGCAGCTTTTTTCTTAGCAATAGCCGGTACAAGAAGAGCAAGAGCTTTTTTTTCTGCATTTAAAAGTGTAGTAAGTTTTACTACTGCAGCTTTTCTTCTAGTCTGTTCAGCAAGAAGTTGTTTTACAGTTTTTTCTGCCATTATCAAATCCCTCAAAATTTTGAATTTTTATTAGTATATTATAACAGTTTATATAATCAATAAAAATTTTTGCAATAACAATTTTTTTATTGTCTTTTAACGGCGGTATTATTTTATGAAATGATAAAGAGAGAATACGAATGAAAAAAAAATTACCTCATGTATCTATTATCGGAAGAAGAAATGTCGGGAAATCAACACTGTTTAATGCAATAATAAAACAAAAACTGGCAATTGTTGACAATATACCCGGTCTTACCAGAGATATTATAAATTACAATGTTGAATATAATGATTATAATTTCATATTATCGGATACTCCCGGGCTTGATCTCCCGGATACGGAAGAACTTTCCAAAAATATATTAGATAATGCAGTTAAACATCTTCAAAACTCAGCACTTATAATACTGTTACTTGAAAATCCCCAGCTGGACAGTTTTGATCACGAACTTGTTTCAATGACGCGGAAACTGAAAGTACCTACAATAATGGCCATTAATAAAATGGATGATCCGCAGGATATGGAAAACCTTATTAATTTTTATGAACTTGGAATTTCCGAATTTATTCCCATATCAGCTAAGTACAAAAAGAATTTTGATCTTCTTTTTACGAAAATTTGCGAGAACATTCAGCCTGTAGGCCGGAAAATCAACGAGCCGGATATTAAAATTGCTCTTGCAGGACGTCCTAACTCCGGAAAATCCACTTTACTGAACCAGTTTATGGGTCAAACGCGTTCAATAGTATCAGATATCCCCGGAACAACCAGAGATTCTGTAAAAGATACATTTCAATTTGAAAACAGAACAGTCGAAATAGTCGATACAGCAGGAATTCGAAAAAAAAGAAACATAAAAACAAACGTTGAATATTTTTCACTTACCAGAACAATTGAATCAATATCAAAATGCGACGTTGTAATTCATCTGATTGATGCTGAAGCAGGATTAACGGAAACTGACAAGAAAATTGCCGATGAAATCCTTAAAGCGCATAAACCTATCATTATTGCAATAAACAAATGGGATCTAATCGAAAAGGATCATAAAACATTTAAAGAATACTGCGACAGGCTTACTTTTCATTTTTACCGTGCGGCTGATTTTCCAATAATCTCGGTATCTGCAAAAGATAAAGTCAGAATTCATAAACTTCTGACAACTGCTTTTGATTTAAAAATCAAAGCTGAAAGCCGCATCAGCACTTCAAAGCTCAATCAGCATATTGAGGCAATAACAAAACAGAGGAAACTTCCTACACTCGGAAGAGATCTTAAAATTTATTATGCCACCCAGGTTGACACAATACCGCCTCAATTCAAATTTTTTGTCAATGACGCAAAAATTTTCAAGGAAGACGTAATACGTTTTTTCCAGAAAGAGCTTCAAAAAATTATGAATTTAAAAGGTATTCCAATTGTTATTAAGATTGAAGGGAAACCGCCGAGAGATAAAAACCGCGCTGTTCATAAAAAAAGCAAAAAATAAACTGCACCTGAAAAATAATTGTAAAAAAGCCGGCTAAAAAATCAGATTTCGGTTCTTTCATCAATTGATCTGCTGATAGTTGCAATATCTATATAATCCAGATCAGATCCGACAGGAATTCCCCGGGCAATGCGCATTACCTTAATGCCGGAAGGTTTCACAAGTTTAGCAATGAAAGCCGAAGTTGCATCACCCTCAATAGTCGGATTTGTAGCAATAATTATTTCCTTAACGGATGAATTTCTGCATCTTTCAAGAAGATTTTTTATATTCAGGTCTTCAGGTGCGATTCCGTCAAGTGGCGATATAACACCGCCAAGAACATGATATCTCCCCTTAAAATGCATGCTCTTTTCGATATTAAGCACATCCTTAGGGTTTTCAACTACACAGAGTACTGACTGGTCTCTGGAAGAATCCGTACAGATCGGGCATTCCACCTGATCTGAAATACCTCCGCAAATTCTGCAGAATAAAATATTATTCTTCAAATCAATAATAGTCTGGGCAAGTGCCCGTGATTCGTCTTCCCGCAAACCTAACAGATGAAAAGCAATACGCGAGGCGCTTTTTCTTCCGATTCCGGGAAGCTTTGAAAACTCCTGAATGGTTTTTTCAAGATATTGCGAAGGAACAGACATTTAAAACAGATCTCCCATACCCGGAATGTCCATTCCTCCGGTCATTTCTTTCATTTTTTCAGCTGCAATTCTTTTATTTTCACTCACTGCATTATTTACAGCCTGTTTGCATGCCTTTTCAACATCTGAATATGACGCATTTTTAAACTTGTTTTCATCTATTGAAATATTAAGAACTTCAAATTCGCCATTAACTGTAGCTGTAACCATTTCATCCTGACTCTTTGCACTGGACTGCATCGATTTCAGTTTTTTCTGCATTGATTTCAGATCTTTCTGAAGTTTCATTAAATTTCCAATATCACCTAAACCTTTAAGCATTACTTATCTCCTTTTTTTTCAATTATCTGACCGTAAAAGGTATTGACCAGTTTTGATACAACCGGATTTTCCTGATTTATCTCACTGTGTTCAACATCCTCAATCATCTGATTTTCCGGAAGAGGAACTTCTTCCGCTTTATTATCAAAAATAATTTTAATATTTCTTGATGTCAATATTTTTAGCTGTTCTTCGATAAACACTGTATCTTTACTGTCCAGTGAAAATTTCACCTTTCCCATACGGCTGCCGCCATTCTCGGGAAAAGTTATAATAATAATATCATCTTTAATGGAAGTTGTACATATACTCAGTTTGTTATACAGATACTGTTTTGTAAATTTTATGCTTTTAAGAAACAGAGACCAGATGTCAGAACCGGAATTATCCGAAGCAGCGGACTTATGCTTAATCAAGACATCATTATCCGTTTCTGACTTCATTTGAGTGCGGTTATGAAATGTTCCGTTTTTTTTTTCTTCGATTTGTCCTGAATCCTGAAAAGAATTATTATCAATTTTTTTAATTAAAGCTGAAATGGAAGGTCTTTCTTTAACCGCAGCCATATCAAGAAAAGCCATTTCCAGAAATATTTTTTCATTTTCAGCATATTTCAGATCAGTTGTGAGATCTTTAAGAATTTTAAAAAAAATACTTATTTCCTCATCGCAATATAATGATGAAATCTTTTTGATCTGTATAATCTCTTCCGCTGAATATCCGCTGAAACCTTCAAGTTCAATCGAATTCAGCACCAGCCTTATGGCCCGAAGAAGTTCATTAAATCCATCAATATATTTTAAAGCATCAATACCGGTTTTAACAACCTCTGATGTCTCGGAAACAATACCTTTTTTATTGCCTTCCGCAATGTTTTTAAGAATCTTCAGATAACTTTCAACCGGGAGCACTCCCAGAACTGCAAGAATGGCATCATCAGAACCGTCAGAAAATGAAAGCACCTGCTCCAGTAAAGACTGGGCATCCCTCATGGCGCCTGCAGAAGTACGCGCTATTGCATACAGGATCTTTTCAGAAATGTCATAACCGTCCGTATCAACAATTTTTTTAAGATGTCTGACGGTTGATTCCGTATCAAATTTTTTAAAAAAATACTTCTGACATCTTGATAGAATTGTTTCAGGTACCTTATGAATTTCAGTTGTAGCAAAAATAAAAATGACATGCGGCGGAGGCTCTTCAAGCGTCTTTAGCAGAGCATTAAATGCCCCAATTGAAAGCATATGAACTTCATCAATGATATATATTTTATAATTGGATTTTACAGGAGCAAATGCGACTTTTTCACGCAAATCACGGATATTATCCACACTATTATTTGAAGCACCGTCAATTTCAATGACATCAAACGAATTTCCCGCCGTAATTTCAAGACAGTTTTCACAAACACCGCATGGAGTCTCTGTCGGGCCATGAACGCAATTCAGTGATTTGGCCAGTATTCTGGCCGTAGTTGTTTTACCGACTCCTCTCGGACCGGTAAAAATATATGAATGGGATATACGTCCGCTTTTTATGCTGTTCTTTAAAGTTTTAGAAACATGATCCTGGGAAACAACTTCATCGAAATTCTGCGGGCGCCACCGTCTAGCGATTACCTGATACGACATATGTGATACCTTATTTTTTTCGGAGAAGGAGGGATTCGAACCCTCGGTAACTTGCGCTACACACGCGTTCCAGGCGTGCTCCTTCGGCCTCTCGGACACCTCTCCAGTTTATATTAAATGATTATTGACCTGCTATTTTGTCAATAATTATTCTTATTACTTAATTACATTCAGAACTTCATTTACAACTGAATCTATGTCCTGATTACCGTTAATTTTTACATATTCACCCGTTTGACTGTAAAAGGAAATTAAAGGAGCCGTTTTCTCTGTATAAATTTCAAGACGATGCCTGATTGCATCTTCCGTTTCATCACTCCTCTGTATCAGTTCACTTCCGCACAAATCGCATTTATTATCAGTCTTAGGCGGTTTTGATATTACATTATATATAGCCTGGCAGCTGACATTGGAACATGTACGTCGGCTTGAAAGTCTTTGAATGAGAATTTCTTCCGGTACTGAAATATCAGCAGCGGCTCTGATTTTGAAAGAATTCTTTATAAGCATTTTTTTCAGGCCTTCGGCCTGAGATACGGTGCGCGGAAATCCGTCAAGAATGAATCCGTTTTTACAGTCGTCTTCATTTAATCTGCTTTCAACAATACCTAATATTAATTCGTCAGGCACAAGATCACCCGCATCAATATACTTTTTAGCCTGAATTCCAAGAGACGACCCGTTTTTTATTTCATTCCGGAGAATATCTCCTGTAGAAATCTGGACCATTTGTTTTTTTTCAACCAGTGATTTTGAAACGGTACCTTTACCGGCACCCGGTGCTCCAAGCAGAATCAGATTCATTGCATACTCCTTACATTTCTGTTTTCAGGCTGTTTTTATGACTATGCCTTTCCAGCGACAGACTGATAAGTTTATCAATAAGCTTCCGGTACGGCAGTCCGGAATATTCCCAGAGTTTAGGATACATGCTGATTGATGTAAATCCCGGAAGGGTATTAACCTCATTTAAATAGAATTCCATCGTCTCTGTATCCAGAAAAAAATCAATTCTCGCCATTCCGGACAGACAGAGTTTTTTATAGCCTTCTATTGCAAAATACCGGATTTTTTCCGCTGTTTCAGCAGGGATCTCAGCCGGTATTTTCATGGAAGCGCCGTTTTTATCGACATATTTGGCTTCATATGAATAAAACTCATGAGCAGGAATTATTTCTCCCGCAACGGAGCATTCCGGATTATAATTTCCGAGAACAGCACATTCTATCTCTTTGCAATTTATTGCCTTTTCAATCAGTATCTTGGTGTCATACTGAAATGAAAGATTAATTTTTTCAGTTAATTCATTATCATTTTTTATTTTATATATACCTACGGAAGATCCTGCATTTGCAGGTTTGACAAAAAACGGAAAATCAAATTCCATCTTTATTTCCTGGATCAGAAATTCCGCATTTTCATTCCATCCGTTTCTGTCGATTGCAATCCATGGAACAACAGGTATTCCGGCTTCTTTAAGCAGACGTTTTGCAGCATCCTTGTCCATCCCAACGGAAGAACCCAGAACATCAGCCCCAACATAAGGCACGGAAGCCAGTTCAAGCAGACCCTGAAGTTTACCGTCTTCACAGTTAGTACCATGCATAACAGGAAATACAAGATCATATTCCAGACGTTCACCGGTATCAAAATCACGTAAAACAAGCTTTGAATCACAGCTGTAATGATTAACAGACCATTCACCGTTCTTTTCCATCGACAGAACTTCCCCGAAGACATCATCTTTGATTATCTGAGGATTTTTCTGCGGATACCACTTCCCGTCTCTATCTACAGCTATTACACTAACTTTATACCGGGAAGCATCAATTGCCTTAAAAACTGATGCGGCTGAACATCTGGAAACTTCAAATTCACCTGACTTCCCACCGAACAGGATTGCAACATTGAGCATCTTATTTCTCCAGAAATTCTTTATGAAGAGCTTTTACAGCAAGTTCCGCATAAATTTCATTTATAACGCATGATATTCCTATTTCAGAAGTGGAAATCATTTCAATATTTATGTTATGTTCTGAAAAAACCTTAAACATTCTTCCTGCAACACCGGCTGTAGAAAGCATGCCCACTCCGACGGCTGAAACTGTCGCAATTTCCTGAGAAGAGGTTACTTCGCTTGCTTTCAATTCCTTTTTAACTGACTCGCATATATCATTTACAGTTTTAAAATCCTTTTTCAATACTGTAAAAGAAATAGTCGCATGATTATCCTTACCTGTAGACTGCACAATCATGTCTACATAAATATTTTTTTCTCCAAGCCGGGAAAAAAGAGTCTGAGCAATACCGGGCTGATCAGGAATATCCCTGATAGTAAATTTAGCTTCATCATTTTTGGAAGTAATCCCGCTTATAATAAATTTTTCCATCATATCCTCTTTTGGTTTTATAGTTGTACCTTCAACATCATTATAACTTGACCTTACGATCAGATTAATGTTATATTTTTTTGCAAATTCAACAGAACGGGAATGAAGAACCCCTGCCCCCAGCCTTGCAAGTTCAAGCATTTCATCATAACTGATTTCACTCAATTTTCTCGGAGAACTGACAACTCTTGGATCAGCGGTATATACTCCATCCACATCCGTATAAATTTCGCAGTCTTTAATTCCGAGAGAGGCAGCCAATGCAACCGCACTCGTATCAGATCCGCCTCTTCCAAGGGTAGTAATATTCCCATCCTTGTCTATTCCCTGAAAACCCGCAACAATCAGAACATCATTCTTTTCAAAAGCTTTAAGCAGTTTTTCAGAATTTATACTCTCTATTTTGGCATTTGAAAACATGCCGTTTGTAATTACCTCCGCCTGAGATCCGGTAAAAGAAACAGCACTTGTACCGGCTGCATGCAAGGCCATCGCAAGAAGTGAAATAGAAACCTGTTCACCGGTGGAAAGAAGCATATCCATTTCCCTGTCGCTTGCATCATCTGTAATCTGTCTGGCAAGATCTATCAGCTGATCCGTTGTTTTGCCCATTGCCGAAACAACCACACAAACCTTTATCCCGCGGTCAGTATAACTCTTTATCTTTCCGGCAACATTTTTTATCTTTTCCGGAGTACCGACAGACGTTCCGCCATATTTTTGTACAATATACTTCTGCATTTAAATTACCTCATATTATATATTACGAATATCACCGTTTTCGGCATTTGTTAAATCAACAGTGACCGGACTTCCCCATCCTCCGCGTGTCATATCACCACTAACATATACATCCCATGAATGACCGATTGGAACATTTAAAAGAGTTCCGTTTCCTGACACGATAGGCGGCACAGCATAATCAGACGGATTCTTTCCTGTTTCAACCGCACATATGAATGTACCAACCCTGTTTATTGTAGCTACCTCGTTTTCCGCATAGATATGAGCACCTACTCTTACATTTCCTCCAATGTACTTGCTTCCTGCGGCAACAGCCGACTCACTGTCTGTAAAAGCATAAAACGGATCAGGAAGATCTACATGCATGCCTGTATACTGCTGTATATTGTTTTTAACCATTAATCTGATTTCAAGTACATAATACTTGTTTCTGTCATACTTAAGATTATAAGGCAGAGGTACTGTCAAAGGGAAGACCAGATTGTTAAAATTTTCAGCATCATAATCCGCCTGTGTATATATCTGATATTCATTAAAATCAAAACCCTGCACATCTTTCTCCCTGAAAGTAGTAATGACACTTGTTCCGTTAAAAATCATTTTTCTGAAATAAATCTGTACTTTAGAATAGACTTTACCGTTATATAAATCATTGCAAGGATATGAAACACCGGCACCGTTATAAAACGGATCTGTAGTATTATTAAGAGTTGTCAGATAGGTCGCCCTCTTATTCGCAAAACTGTCGCCGTTCATTTCTATTTCTGCAATATCCAGCATAAATAAAGTCGGAGTAACCGGATTCCATGCTTTAGGACCATTTGATTCAAATGTCCCTTTCAGAACAAGCTGGAGATTACTATCCACAATCTCAGTAAATAAAGGTTCATTATCACAGGAAAAAAGTAAAAATGCGGTAATTGAAAACAGTAATATGATAAATTTTTTCATAATTATTCCTTGCATTCTCATAAATTTAAATACAGCGTAAGACCGGCATTAATAAAATTACCGTTATACTTGGCATTGTCCATATACTTTTCATATATCACGTGATAATCAATCCTCAGTCCGATATTGAATCTGTTTCCTGCAGGAAAGGACATTTCTCCGCCAAAAGTAAACATCGGATCCCATTGACTTACCGAGTCAGGCTTGATTTCAACCCAGCATGCTCCGGTTCCTGCTTTCAGCTGAAAGTTAATAGGAAAATTCAACGGAAGCCAGTAAACAAGTGATCCGTAAACAGGAACAATGGTAACTTCACTTGTGGAATCAGAAGAATGACTCTGATATGATGAATCAAAACCTATTTTTAATGACTGTATGAATGTATTATAACGGAAATACCCGCCTGCACCCAGAGAAGTATCAACCTGATCAGCTAATTCAAACATGGGAGTAACGGGACCGAACCATATCCCGACCTGCGGTCTGAAGAAATAATCCGTACTTTTCTTCCGCGCCAGCAAATCCCCGGAAAAAACAAGCAGTACGCTGATTAGAATCAGATTGAATAAAATTATTTTTTTCATCATAAACCTTCTTATTTTGTATTAAATTTCATACTGACTGTTTTTTGTCAATATTTAAAATCCGGTTCCGGCAATGAGGGACATTCAATTCAGCTGATTTTACTTCTGTTAAATAATTCAGGTGAATACTTTACATTACTTAAGTAAAGTCCGCATGCGGATGCTGTCGGCCCTGCAGCTTCACGGGTTCTGCATTCCATGATTTCCAGAATTTTTTCAGGTATATCGCCTGCCCTATGCATCATGATTGCAGTTCCGATAATTATTCTTATCATGTTGTGTAAAAAAGAAGATCCTGTTATTACCACGGAAATTAAATTATTTTCTTTTTTTAAAATTATGTCATGTATGCTTCTTACATTGTTACAGTCAGATGATTTTTTTTTGCAGAAAGATGAAAAATCATGAGTTCCCTTAATGTAATTAAGCACTTTTAAAAAATAGGTAATATCAATTTCCGATGTTTCCCAATGAGCCCTTCCGGAAAAAAAAGGAGATCTGTGAATATTGTTATAAATAAGATAGGTATATTCCCTTTCTATTGCATCATAACGGGAATGAAAATCATTATTTACGGAATATATTTCTTTTACTGCTACATCCTTTTCCAGAATTCCATTCAGACTTCTTGCAAGAATTTTAAGATTACAGTTTTCAGGAATATCAAAATGGATTACCTGATACAATGCATGCACGCCGGAATCCGTTCTTCCCGAACCGACAACAGGAACTGTCTCTGAAAAAAGAATTTTTAAAGCTCTTTCCATTTCACCCTGAACAGTTCTTCCCGTTTTTTGAATCTGAAATCCCCTGAATTCAGTTCCGCAATACTGAATAACAGCAGCTATTCTTTTATTCCCTCTTGAGTCCATTTATCCAACTGTTCATTCATTTTATCATATAAATCTCTGGTCATATCAAGAATCTGACTTGGCTTGGATTTGGAAGCTTTACCTGCACCGAAAATGCGGCTTAAATAACGCTTTGTTTTTTCATAATTAAGTATCCGTTTAGCAATATCATTTTCACGTGAACCGATTTTTGTAGTTAAAAAAGCATATAGATATAAAATTCCGTCATATCCCCAGTTTTTATCGGTATCCGGTCCCATATTACCTGCTGCATCAACAGGCTCCAGTCCGGTCTGAAGCAGCTCGATAACCTGTTCATAAAAACCGTAGGCTTTGGTGTAAAAAAACAATGATATTTTCGAGTAAGGCCTGTCCGGATATTTAACTGCAAGATCCCCGAAAAGCCATGCTGCCCTTATTGAAGAAACCGCCCGTTTAAAGGTAGGTGCGCACTTTTTATCTCTCACCGAGTAAACATCAATCGCCAGCATATATGACGCCGCTCCCAATTCAAGATTTCTATCATCTTCAAAACTAAGATCACCGAAAAATTTTTTAACAGTATTAACCCTGGCCTGGGATAAACCTCTGACCTTTTCAAGATCCGCTTCCGGAATTTCATTAAAATCTTTCGGATATGCGGTATATAAACATCTTGGACATACCGTAAGGACATAAGCCATCGGAACGACAAGACCGTATTTCTGATTTTTTTCATAGATTCTGCGCAGCTCAGGAGATAATTTGCCGGCAATAAGCCTGCCGCTTCCTGTCAGCATTTCCTCTCGGTAGAATTCATTCATACATACTGGACATTTAGTCAGATTTTTCTGACGGTATGATATTTTCTTTTCTTTGGCATTTTCCATAAATCCCTCAAATCCGGTACCCGATAAGCGAGTATAATATAGTATAGAAACGTCTGCAATAACAATATAAAATTCAGTGCGGCAATAAATGCAAATACATGAAATAACAATTCATTGTTTATTCCTTAAATTAAGAATACAATTATTTTTTAATTATAAAGAAAAAAACTTTCATGTTTAACAGGTTTAAAAATAATCTGAAATCCCATCCAAAAAGATTTAAATTAATACAGATTTGCTGCATAAAATCAAGTATAGATTATATCACAACAAATTCAATTAATATCTTATTAAATTATTATAAAAATCCGATATTAATAGAAAACTTCAGGTTAAAATTATGCAGAAATTATCAAAAATTAAATATACTCTGTCTTTAATCATACTAATCATGTTTATCCCGAATATTTTCGGTGTATCTCACGCCGTAAAATCACTGGAAGACTATGAGTTTATGCTGTCAACTTTCCGGACGCTTAGTATCATCATACCTAACTTCGGTAACGACACACAGAAGAAAAAATATGAAGAACTGAAGGATAAATTTCAGAGTGCTGCTGAGAGGCACTACTCCCAAAATTACGTCCGGGAATATTCAATTACCGGAGATACCGAACCGGACAATAACGAACAGGCGTCTGTTGAAATGTTTTATCAGCTTAAGGTGGAAGTAAATACATTGCTTGAAGAAATCGCTCAATTATATCTTGACCGTACAAAACTTCTGCTTGATTCCACTGCAAAACAGGCAACGACCATTTTAATAGAATTCAGCAAGGAAAGCGGACTCGGGAAATACTTTTATCAGCCTGTAAATCCTCTCACGGATAAAAAACCGTATGACCCTAAGGAATACCACTATTTTCATAAAAGAGATCAGATTGAAAACAATCTGCAGCTTGGATATAAACTTCTCGAAGATGCTAGACGTGTTTACAAACATCCTGATTACATTTACATATTATTCAAAAAAACAAAAACCTCAAAAGAAATAAATTATCTGATTCAGAGCCATTTGAATGTCATTATTTTAACCAGACAGTCTAAAAAAAACGGAGTATATATTCATCAACTGATCAATGAACCCAAATTGTCGGATATACTTTCCAAGTATGAAATAAACATGGGTCAGGTTAATAAATTTCCTATTTATGACGACCGGATTCCTCAGGAGTTCAAAATAGATGCACTTGATTCTTTTAAAATGGTATATGACATTGAATTAAAACGTCTGCCGGATTCACAAAAATATCTGGATGCAAATTCAAATACGAATTAAACAACATCACATATTTTCTCATTACAAATAAAAAAACCGTACATTCTGTACGGTTTTTTTATTTGTAATTTATTGTAATAATTATTTTTTAGCTTTTTTTTCTTTTTCTTTTTTATCTTTTTTTCCGTCTTTTACATCTTCTTTTTTAAATTTTTCAGACTTAACAGATTTAGCAGACTTCACTTCTTCCGTTTTCCTTTCAACAAGTTCAATAATAGCCTGTTCCGCAGCATCTCCATCACGTCTGTCACTAAGCAGATAAATACGCGTATAACCGCCGTTTCTATCTTTATTTCTTACAGCAATGTCATCAAATAATTTAGCTATAACATCCCTGTCATAAAGGGTTCTCATAACTTCTCTTTTATTATGAAGCGCTTTACTGTCATTCTTATCGTTATATTGAAGATTCTTTTTTGCTCGTGTAATCATTTTGTCGGTCAGACTTTTTAAAACTTTTGCCTTCTGTTTAGTAGTAATAATTCTTTCTTCAGCTATTAATGATGTAATCATATTAGCAAGCATGGCTTTTCTGTGCGACCGTTCTTTATTTAACTTTGCGACTTTATTCATTTTTCTCATTTTCTACTCCAAATCAATCCTTAAGTCCTAAACTTAAATGTTCTTTTTCCAGTTTCTCTTTAACTTCTTTAAGAACTTCTTCACTATAATGCTTCGATTTTCTCAATTCATCTTCCGTCTTTCTGACAAGATCACCAAGACTGAGAATATCAATGCTTTTAAGAGTGTTATATGTTCTTACTGAGAATTCCTGCTCATCTATGGATTTCGATAAAAGAACTTTCATTTTCTCAAGATTCTCATCAACCGATTCAATCTCGTCATCAACTTCTTCTTCAAAATTGATGAATATTGTCATATGATCTTTAATGATTTTAGCAGCCTGCGCAAGTGCATCATCAGGTTTTATAGAACCATCAGTCCATATTTCAAGAATAAGTTTATCATAATCCGTTCTCTGTCCAACCCTTGTATCCTGAACAGTAACATTAACCTTTTTAATAGGAGAATAAATTGCATCAATAGGAATAACACCTATTACGTCTGAAGAGTTCTTGCTTAACTCTGCCGGAGCATATCCTCTTCCTTTTTCAATCTGAATTTCCATATCAATTTTGCCGTCTTTATCAAGATTAGCAATAACGATATCCTTGTTCATTACTTCTATTTCAGGATCAACATCAAAATCAGCACCTGTTAACTGACCTTCACCTTCTTTAATAATATGAAGAACTTTAGGCATGTCTTCATGATATTTAATCCGCAACTTTTTAAGATTTAATATAATTCTTGTTATATCTTCATAGACACCATTAAGCGTTGAAAACTCATGAGTAACACCCTCAATCTTAATAGCTGTTATCGCAACACCTTCAATTGAAGAAAGAAGTACTCTGCGGAGTGAATTTCCTACAGTTGTACCATATCCTTTTTCAAAAGGCTCTGCAATAAATCTGCCGTAATCAGGCTGTAATTCATCGTGTTCAAATGCTATCTTGCTCGGTCTTTTAAATCCCTTAATAAGATTTTTGAGAGCCATTCACTACCTCCGAATTGATTAAAAAGAGAAATCTTATTATTTAGAATACAACTCAACAACCAGCTGTTCGTTGAAATTCATGATAATATCTTCCCGTTTAGGTAATCTGACAATTTTGCCTTCTTTTTTATCATAATCCACATCAACCCATTCAGGCTTTGAATTAATAGCTTTAGACAATTTTATCGATTCTAAAATATTTACATTTTCCTTATATCCTTCGACAACTGCAACTATTGAATTTTCTTTAACCCGAAAGGAAGGAATATTAACGGATTTATCATTTACAGTAATATGACCATGATTAATAAGCTGTCTAGCCTGCTGCCGTGAGGATGCAAATCCCATTCTGAAAACCGTATTATCAAGTCTTCTTTCAATAAGAGAAAGCATATTATCACCGGTAACACCTTTCATACGGTTTGCTTCCTGAAATATTGATCGGAATTGTTTTTCCAGCATTCCATAGGTTTTACGGATTTTTTGTTTCTCACGAAGCTGAGTACCGTATTCAGAAAGTTTAGTACGCTTCTTGCTAATCTGACCCGGAACATATTTTTTACGTTTAAATGCACATTTTTCAGTTAAACACCTTTGACCTTTAAGCATCATCGGCATTCCTTCTCTTCTGCATATTTTACATTTTGCACCTGTATATCTTGCCATTAGAAAACCTCTTAAACTCTTCTTCTTTTTCTTGGTCTGCATCCATTATGAGGAATAGGAGTACAATCTGTGATCTTTGTAACTGTAATTCCTGTCTGCATTATTGATCTTATTGCACTTTCCCGACCGATTCCCGGTCCTTTAACAAGAACCTCAGCAGATCTCATGCTTGCAGAATCCATAGCTTTTTGAGCAGCGGTTTTAGCAGCCATCTGTGCAGCATATGGAGTGGATTTTCTTGAACCTTTAAACCCTTCACCACCTGCAGAAGCCCAGGAAACAGTATTTCCCTGCATATCAGTAATAGTAATAATAGTATTATTATATGTTGCCTGAATAAAAACTATCCCAATAGGTACTACTTTTTTATCTTTTTTCTTAGTCCTCTGTTTCACAGACCATTCTCCTTAATTTATTTCTTGAATGCCGCTTTACGGTTATTTTTACGTGTTCTTGCATTGTTCTTAGTATTCTGTCCGCGAACAGGCAGTCCTCTTCTATGCCTTAAACCTCTATAACAGCCTATATCCATCAAGCGCTTAATATTTATAGCAACTTCTGATCTTAAATCACCTTCAACTTTAGTAACCTGCTCAATAGCTTTTCTTAAATGATTTATTTCATCTTCAGTTAAATCTTTAGCTCTTTTTTCCGAATCTATTTTAGCAATACTGAGAACTTTTTGAGAAGTTGTCAGTCCGATTCCGTAAATATAAGTTAATGCGATTTCGATTCTTTTATTATTTGGTAAATCTACACCAGATATCCTTGCCATTATTTACCTACCCTTTATTTTTTACTGTTCTAACTTTTTGTCGTTGTTTATGTCTCGGGTTTGTACAAATTACCCTGATAACTCCGTGTCTTTTTATAACACGGCATTCACTACACACTTTTTTAACAGATACACGAACTTTCATTGATATCCTCTATTTCATTTAGATCTATATGTTATTCTGCCGCGGCTTAAATCATATGGCGACAACTCAACTGTTACTTTATCACCAGGCAGAATTCTGATATAATGCATACGCATTTTACCTGAAATATGCGCAAGAACCACATGTTCATTTTCCAGCTTAACCTTAAACATTGCATTTGGAAGTGTATCGATTACAACACCTTCAACCTGTATAGGTTCTTCTTTAGCCATATTTCCTTCCTAACAAAAATTCTTCCCTTTAGTTAATATTTCAGCTTTTCCGTCAATTATGGCTATTGTATGCTCAAAATGGGCTGAAAATCCGCCATCTTTTGTTACCGCCGTCCAGTCATCTGCTAAAACGTCAACTTTATAGGTACCAGTATTGATCATCGGTTCAATTGCAAAAACCATACCATCCTGTATTCTGGGACCTTTACCCGGTTTCCCGTAATTGGGAACACTGGGTTCTTCATGTAAATTTTCACCAATTCCATGACCGGTGAAATTTCTAACAGGAACAAAACCAAATTGTTTTACATACTCTTCAATTTCATTTGAAATATCAGATATCCTGTTTCCAGCAACCGCTTTTTTAATACCTTTATATAGAGAGGTTTTAGTAACCTCAACTAACTGCTTTATTTTATCATCAACTTTACCGATTATATACGTCCTGGCTGAATCTCCATAATACCCTTCAGAGTAAACACCAAAATCAATACCGACAATATCACCGTTTAATAGTTTCCTTTTTGCAGGAATCCCATGAACTACAACTTCGTTTATAGATGTACATATTGCAGCCGGATAACCCTGATAACCCAGAAAAGCCGGTTTAACACCGTATTTACTGCAAAGTTTTCTAGCTTCAGAATCTATATCCTTTGTTGTTATACCTTCATCAATTATTAGCTCAATCTCGTCAAGTATATTTGCTGTAATTTGACATGATTGAGCTATTTTTTTTATTTCTTCGTTATTATATAAATAAACAGCCAATTTTAAAATTTTCTTGATTTCAGCTTTGTATTTTTAAAGAAACCGTCATAATGACGCATCATAAGCTGAGATTCAATTTGTTTTAAAGTGTCAAGTGCAACTCCAACAGCAATAAGCAGAGTCGTTCCACCAAACATGTAAGCCATTTCTCTCGAAACTGCTTCAGGCCATAATTTTATTATTAAATCCGGTGTCACTGCAATTAAAGCAAGAAATAGAGAACCGGAAAGAGTTAATCTGTTTAATAAACCGAATAGATATTCTGTTGTTGCTGTTCCCGGTCTGATACCTGGAATAAATCCCTGATATTTTTTAAGATTGTCAGATACCTTTTCAGGATTAAACGCTATTGTTGCATAAAAATAACAGAACATGATTATCAGTAATGCATATGAAATCATATATGGAATTTGTCCCGGTGAAAGCCATGTCTGTAATTTAACCATAAAAGAGTTGGACTGATCAACCTTAATATAACTTAGCAATATCTGTGGGAACTGCATTATTGCAACAGCAAAAATGATTGGAATAACATTTCCTACATTTAAAGGTATAGGCAGAAACTGCTGATTAGTAGCAACTGATCGTCCGCCTATCTGACGTTTACCGTATTGTATCGGAATATTCCGTCTTCCAAGTGTCAAAAGAATTGCTGCCGCTATTACACCGAAGAACAGGAAAACAAGCAGTATTCCCAGTATCGGTTCACTTCTATTTACAATACGTCTTCCTGTATCAATTATTGAAGCCGGAAATCTTACTACTATACCGCAAAAGATTATCAGTGAAATTCCATTGCCTATTCCACGTTCAGTAATAACATTACCAAGCCAGACCAATACCATTGTTCCTGTGGTAACACTCATAATGGCTGTTACATAAAAAAGTACACCCGTATTCGGTACTATGACTAAAGAGTCAGAATTAGCGTTTACCACTACAGAAATTACACCAATAGACTGAAATAAACATATTACAATCGCAAGATAATTAGTATAATTTTTTATCTTCTTCTGGCCTTCAGGACCCTCTTTTTGAATTTTTTCAAGTGACGGTACTACTGAAACAAGTAATTGAAAAATAATGGAAGCCGAGATATACGGCATAATACCAAGTGCAAAAACCGTAAACCGTTTTAATGCTCCACCGGCAAATAGATCAAAAAAATTAAGAAACCCTCCGGCAGCTCCCTGCGAAAGGTTTTCAAAAAATTTATTAAGTGCTGTAATATTTATACCTGGAATAGGAATATGTGCGCCTATTCTGTATATTACAAGAATAAAGAATGTAAACATAAGTTTATTTCTTAATTCTTTAACTTTAAAAATATTTCTAATTATATCAGCCATTTAAATTGCCTACTTTTTAATTTGAGTTTTTCCGCCGGCTTTTTCAATCTTAGCTTTAGCTGAATCTGAAAAAGCATCTGCAATTACTGTCTTTGCCTTAGAAATTTCACCATTACCGAGTATCTTAACATAACTTTTTAAATCACTTATAACTCCGGCTTTAAATAGAACTTCTGATGTTATTTCAGTTTCTGACATTTTATCCAATGTTGAAATATTAACAACTTCGAATTCAGTTTTAAAAATATTTGTAAATCCGCGTTTAGGAAGCCGTCTATATAGAGGCAACTGACCGCCCTCAAACCATGGACGTCTGGTACATCCCGAACGCTGTCCTTGCCCGTTCATTCCACGGCATGAAGTCTTTCCGTGACCGCTTGATGTTCCTCTGCCGACTCTTTTTCTTGATTTTATAGAATCCGGTTTTACTAGTGTATATTCTGACATAAGTGACTCTCTTTAAATTTATTTATTTCTTAACTACTTCAACAAGATGTTTAACTATATTAATCATACCTCTTGTTACAGCGTTATCTTCATGTTCACGTTCTGAATTGATTTTCCTCAAACCTAATGCAGCAAGAGTCTTGCGCTGATTTGGTAAAATACCAATACTGCTTCTTTTTTGTTTAATTACTAATTTAGCCATTTTTACCCTCTATTTAAGCTTCCCATAATTTGTTAAGAGGAATTTCTCTTAAATCTGCAACATCCTTCAGACTTCTCAGTTTGATAAGACCATCAAGTGTTGCTTTAACAATATTAACTGGATTTCTTGATCCGGTCGATTTTGCAAGAATATCATGTATTCCGGCTTTTTCAACAACTGCTCTTACCGTCGCACCTGCGATAATTCCAGTACCTGGAGTAGCAGGCTTAAGCAAAACACGTGCAGATTTATATTCACCGATAACCTGATGAGGAATTGTCTTTTTACTTATATTCACAGTATATAGATTTTTTTTCCCGTCATCAACGCTTTTACGTATTGCGTCCGGTACTTCATTTGCTTTTCCAAAACCTATTCCCACATGACCGTTGCCATCTCCGACAACTGCAAGTGAATTAAAGCTGAAACGTCTACCGCCCTTTACAACTTTGGCAACACGATTAATTACGACAACTTTTTCAGTAAGTTCAAGATTGTCAGATTTAATTCTACGTCTTTTTAAATTTAAACTAGTAATTTTCATTTATTCACCCTTAAAAATCCAAACCGTTTTCTCGTGCGGAATCCGCAAATGCTTTAATTTTACCATGATATAAAAACCCGTTTCTATCAAAGTAAAGTCTATTAAGACCCTTTTCTTTCGCCTTGTCAGCAATTACTTTTCCGAGTTTTTTAGCAGCTTCTATATTACCCTTGTTTTTCAAATCAGAAAAATCTTTAGAAAGTGTAGATACGGCAACAACTGTACCGCCCTTCAGATCATCAATAATCTGCGCATAAAGACTTTTATTGCTTCTTGAAATACAAAGTCTGAGTCTGTCATTATCATTACGTTTGATTTTATTTTTAACACGGGTTCTCCGTCTGTTAAATCTCGCCTGTTTTTGTCTTGTTCTATCCATTACTATTTACCTGTTTTTCCTGCTTTTCTCAGAATAGTTTCATCCGAATACTTGATACCTTTACCTTTATACGGTTCAGGCGGTCTAAGTTCTCTTATATTTGCAGCAACCTGGCCTACAGCCTGCTTGCTATAGCCGTTTACTTTAATATGTGTAGGATCAACAACTGTAATTTTGATACCTTCAGGAGATTTAAATACAATCGGATGTGAATATCCAAGATTTAGCTGAATATCATTTCCCTGCTGCTGTGCTTTATAACCAACTCCGGTAATAACCAGTTGTTTTTCAAAACCCTTGCTTATACCTTCAACTATATTGGCAATTAAAGATCTGTAAAGACCATGCTTTGCACGCAGTACTTTGTCATCGAAATTTGAATTAACAAGGATTATTTCTCCGCTTTCTTCTTTAAAAGAAATTCCTTCGCAAATTTCACATTTATCAGAACCCTGCGGACCTTTAAACGAAATAACAGAATTATTTATTTCGTATGTAACTCCGCTCGGTATGTTTATTGGTTTATTTCCTATTCTTGACATAATCTACAACCATCACTTATAAAATTTCGCACAAAACTTCGCCGCCGATATTCAGTTTCTTAGCAGCTTTATTTGTAATTACACCTTTGGAAGTGGATAAAATCCATACTCCCATATTATTATAAACCGGTTTTATGTCCTCAGCTTTAATATAAACCCGACGACCCGGTGTACTTAATCGTTTTAAAGATTGAAGAGCTGATTCATTCATATCAGAATATTTCAGATCAACTTTCAAAAAATTCTGCATATTATCTTCAACTACTTTGTAGCCGTTAATAAATCCTTCGTCTTTTAGAATCTTTGCAATTGATTCTTTAATTGTTGAAAAAGGAATATCAACAGTTTTTTTATTAGAATTTATTGCATTTCTGATTCTTGTCAGCATATCTGCAATAGGATCTGATACTGCACTCATAATTAACCTTCCTTAATATTTTACCAAGATGATTTTGTAACGCCTGGAAGTTTACCTTCACTGGCGAGTTTTCTAAAACAGACTCTACACATGTCGAATCTTCTTAAAAAACCTCTTGGTCTTCCACAAATCGCGCATCTGTTATGATGACGAACTTTAAATTTTGGCTGCCTGTTATGTTTGGCAATCATGCTTTTCTTAGCCACTGAAGTACCTCTCTATTTTTCTTTAAAAGGCATACCGAAACCATCTAGCAGTGCCTTAGATTCTTCTTTAGTTTTTGCAGAAGTAACTATCGTAATATTTATTCCATAAATATTATCAACTTTATCAAAATTTATTTCCGGGAAAATAACCTGCTCCATTATAGAGAAATTATAATTTCCGAAATTATCAAACGATTTGAGTGAAATTCCTTTAAAGTCACGAACCCGCGGTAATGCAAAATTAATCATTCTATCAAGAAATTCATACATTTTATCACCGCGTAAAGTTACTTTTGCACCAAGCTCCATACCTTCTCTAATTTTAAAATTAGCGATAGATTTTTTTGCAACTGTTTTCAAAGGAGCCTGACCTGTAATTATTGCAAGTTCCTCTATTGTTGCTTTCAGCTTGTTGGAATTCGAGTGCGCATCACCTACCCCTACATTCACAACAACCTTTTCAATTTTTGGAACCTGCATTACGGTTTTATATTTAAATTTATTTTTTAAATCGCTCTTTATCTGTTTATCATACATTTCTTTTAATCTTGCAGCCATTATATTATCCCTTAATCAATACTTTTTCCGCATTTTTTACATATACGCTTTTTTGAGGTTTCAGTTTTTTCTACTGTAAGTCTTACACCTTTTTTACATTTTTCGCAGAAGAATTCAACATTTGATAAATTAACAGGCCTTTCAATCTGCATGATTCTGCTGTTAGTTTTGTCCTGAGAATCTTTGTAAAATTTTGTTTTTTTATTTATACCTTCAACAATAACTTTTCCTTTAGCTGCATCAATAACCAGAATTTTGCCTCTTTTACCTTTATCACTGCCGGTATTAACAACTACCTGATCATTTTTCTTTAATTTAGTCTTTACCATCTCATTCCTCACTTATTCTACAAAACTTCAGGTGCAAGCGAAACAATTTTCATGAACTTTCTATCCCGAAGCTCTCTGGCAACAGGTCCGAAAATACGGGAACCTTTTGGTTCATTTTTATTATCAATTATTGCGACAGCATTGTCATCAAAACTGATATAAGAACCATCTTCCCTTCTCACCGGCTTTGTAGTACGTACAATTACTGCTTTTAAAACTGATTTTGTATGTACTTTCTTTCCGGTAGAATCTTTCAAACCATATGAAGGGTGGCTGTCTTTAACTGCAACAACAATAATATCTCCGACAGTAGCATATTTACGTTTTGTTCCACCCAATATTTTAATACACATTACCTTTTTAACGCCTGTATTATCAGCAACATTTAAATTTGTCTGAACCTGTATCATTGCAATTCCCCTATTTAACCTTTTCTATAATTTCGATTAAACGATATCTTTTTTCTTTAGAAAGAGGTCTTGTTTCTTCAATAAGCACAGTATCGCCTATTGAAACTTCATTTTTTTCATCATGACTCTTAACTTTTCTGCTTCTCTTAACATACTTTTTATATAAAGGATGCATTATTTTAGTTTCTACTAGAACAACAATTGTTTTATCCATTCTATTGCTGACAACTTTGCCCTGTAACGTTTTTTTTATCGCTTTAGTTTCCATCTTCCAATACCTGCTGTAAGAATTATTTCTTTACTCTTAGACCAATCTCATACTCTTTTTTTAATGTATGAATTCTGGCAATTTTCTTTTTATTGTCACGGATTTCCTTTGTATTCTGCAGATTTCCAGTAACCGCTTTAAACCTTGATATTCTTATTTTTTCTTTAGCATCATTAAGTTCTTTTTTAAGCTCATCAAGCGTTAATTCTTCTAATTTACTTTTCATCTTTATTTCCCGTATTATTAATCTATCGAAATAACTTTTGTTTTAATAGGCAGTTTTGAAGATGCTGCTTCCAAAGCTGTAATCATAACATCTTTTTCAACCCCTGATAATTCAAAAAGAATACGTCCAGGTTTTACAATTGCTTCAAAACCTTCAGGATTTCCTTTTCCTTTACCCATTCGGGTTTCAGCGGCTTTTTTTGTAAACGGTTTGTCAGGGAAAATTCTAATCCATAATTTTCCGCCTCTTTTTACCTTTCTGGTAATAGAAATACGGGCGGCTTCAATCTGACGGCTGTTAATTCGTCCCAGCTCAAGAGCTTTAATTGCGCATTCTCCAAAATTAATTGTAGAACCGTTCTGAGCTTTACCTTTTGTACGGCCTCTATGTACTTTTCTATGCTTAACTTTCTTTGGCATTAACATTTTGATTAACCCTAACTATTTAACTATTTTGTCTTTCTTTTTACAGCGTATTTGTCTTCGTCAGATTCGTCCTGATTTTTCTTTGTTAAAATATCACCGTTATATACCCAAACTTTAACCCCGATAAGTCCATAAGTAGTTAAAGCTTCAGCAAATCCATAATCAATATCTGCACGTAATGTATGCAGAGGAACACGTCCTTCTTTATAGCTTTCAAATCTTGCCATTTCAGCACCATTTAAACGGCCTGAACATGAAATTTTTATACCTTTTACTCCGCCTCTGATAGCTGAGTTGATTGCCTGCTTAACAGCACGACGGTATGGAAATCTGCCTTCAATCTGCTGAGCTACAACACCTGCAATAAGCTGTGCGTTTTTTTCAGCCTTTTTAATTTCTTCAATGTTAACATAAACATTTTTAGAAGCTATTCCCTGTATCTCTTCTTTAAGAACTTCAATATCGGCACCTTTTTTCCCGATTAAAAGACCTGGTCTTGATGCATGAATATTAACATTTATTTTATCAGCAAGCCTTTCAATGGTAACTTTAGCAATACCAGCCTGTTTATAATTTTTAGTTATATGCTTCTGTATTTTTAGATCTTCATGAATGTTTTTCTTGTATGCTTTCTTATCATCATACCATACAGAATCCCAGTTTTTAATGATTCCTATTCTAATACCGATTGGATTAACTTTCTGACCCATAACCTATAAATATCCTTTTCTTAATTTTCGTCTGATAAAATAATTGTGACATGACTGGTTCTTTTTCTGATTCTGCCTGCACGTCCCCGTGCTCTCGGACGGAATCTTTTTAAAGTGAACCCTTCATCAACTGTTATTTTTTTTACAAATAAATCTCTCTCGTTTACATCCGGATTTACATTTCTCGCATTTGCACCGGCAGACTTCAAAGTTTTAAGAATAATATCAGATGCTTTTTTAGGGAGAGCGTTCAGTTTTTCAACTGCAATTGAATAGCCTTCCCCTTTAATCACATCAGCAACCAGTCGTGCTTTATACGGTGAAATTCTAACTGTTTTTGTTATTGCTTTAGCTTCCATCATTATTTCCTTTTTGCCAGCTTATCATCTTTACTGCTGTGGCCTCTATATGTTCTTGTCGGCGAAAATTCACCTAGTTTGTGACCAACCATGTTTTCTGTTACATATACCGGAATGAAATTTTTCCCGTTATGAACCATTAGTGTATGACCAAGCATTTCAGGAAATATTGTAGATCTTCTTGACCAGGTTTTAACAGGTTTTTTCTCATTTCTGGAATTCATTTCTTCAACTTTTTTAAAAAGTTTTATATCAACAAAAGGTCCCTTTTTTACTGATCTAGCCATATTTATTTCCTTCTCTTAATAATCATAGTATTACTGTATTTATTTTTATCACGAGTTTTATAACCCTTGGCAGGTACACCTGTCGGTGAAACCGGATGCCGTTTACCGGAACTTTTACCTTCACCACCACCAAGCGGGTGATCAACAGGGTTCATTACACATCCTCTTACTTTAGGTCTTTTATTCATCCATCTTGAACGACCGGCTTTTCCGATTGTTACATTGTTATGATCTTTATTACCAACTTCTCCGATTGTCGCAAGACATTCCTTATTAACCTTCCGTACTTCACCGGAAGGAAGTTTAACCAGACAGTATTTTCCTTCACTGCCCGCTATTGATGCGGAAGCTCCGGCAGATCTAACAAGCTGACCGCCTTTCCCTTTATGCATCTCAATATTATATATATTTGCACCAACAGGAATATTTTTCATAGGCATTGTATTTCCAGGTTTGATTTCAACTTTTTCACCTGAAATGATAGTATCATTTACCTGCAAAGAATCCGGAGCAATAATATATCTTCTTTCACCATCTGCATAACATATCAAAGCAATATTTGCAGAGCGGTTTGGATCGTACTCAATTGTTTCAACACGGCCCTGAATATCAAACTTGTTTCTTTTGAAATCAATCACCCTGTATTTTCTCTTATGACCGCCACCCTTTCTCCTTACGGAAATCTGGTTTTTAAACCCACGTCCGGCAAGCTGACTTTTCCCTTTTGTAAGCCCCTTGAAAGGTTCATCCGCAGTAATAGTTTCAAATGCAAGAGTTGTCTTATATCTTGTTGTCGGTGTTATCGGTCTATATTTTTTAATCGCCATTTTCTATACCTTTCCAGCTTAGTTTAATTCTCAAACAAATCAAGCTTATCGCCGTCTTTCAACGTTACAATTGCTTTTTTCCAGGATGGAGTAACTCCATTTCTGAATTTCAAACCTTTTTTCTTTCTTGCTACATTGATAATATTTACTTCAGCAGGAATAACTTTAAACATTTTATTTATTGCTTCTTTAACCGAAGTTTTTGTAGCACGTTTATCTATTTTAAAAACATACTTGTTATTCTGCTGTAAAAGCGTTGTTTTTTCAGTCACAACAGGTTTTTTTAATACATCATTAATATTCATCTCTACTCACCTTTTGAATATTTTTCATTCAGATATTTTATAGCACTCTCAGTCAATAAAATCTGTTTTGAATAAAAAAGATCCCGTCCGTTAATTCTTTTTACATTGTTAAATTTTACTGCTTCAATATTTTTAGCAGATCTCTTCAGCATAACGCTGTCACTGTCAGTAACAAATGTACCCTTAACAAGATCCAGTTTTTTCAAAACGGAAAACATATCTTTTGTTTTTCCTGACTGTATATCAAAATCATCAATTACCTTGATTTTATTCTCTTTGGCTTTAACCGACAAAATCGCTCTGACAGCTGCCTGTTTAACTTTTTTGTTCAGCTTCTGAGAATAACTTCTTGGAGTTGGTCCGAAAACAGTCCCGCCGCCAACCCACTGAGGAGCACGGATGCTGCCCTGACGAGCACGGCCTGTACCTTTCTGTCTCCATGGTTTTACACCGCCGCCTCTTACAGCTGATCTCTCTTTTGTTTTATGAGTACCCTGTCTGAGAGCAGCATTTGCAGCATTTATATATTGATAAATAAGCGTATCATTTATCTCTCCGGCAAAAACATCATCTGCCAGTTCGACCTGTCCGCTTTTTTTTCCATCAACTGTAAATTTATCAAGTAACATTACATTCACCTTATATCTTAACTTTCTTTAACAATAACTAAAGAATCTTTTCTTCCGGGTACTGCTCCGGAAATTAAAACTATATTTTTATCTTTAAGAACCTTAACGACCTTGAGATTTTTAACAGTAACTCTGTCAGTACCCATTCTACCAGGCATTCTCTGACCTTTCCAGACTTCTCCCGGATATGCACATGCACCAATAGATCCGGGCGCTCTATGAAATGTAGAACCATGAGTAGCTCTACCTCCGCCGAAACCATGCCGCTTAATAACACCGGCAAATCCTTTACCTTTCGAAGTACCGATTATATTGACACTGTCATTTTCTGCAAAAATATCACAACCTATCTCAGAACCGACCTGTAAAGATTCGTCAAAAACTTCTACTTCTCTGAAAACTCTTTTTAACGGAAGACCTTTTTTCACCAAATCATCCTTGATTGGTTTAGCAAGATGCTTTTCCTTGGCATCAACAAAACCAAGTTTCAAAGCTCCATAACCATCCTTTTCAACGGTCTTTTTCTGAACAACAACATTAGGACCAAGCTCAATTGCAGTAACCGGTATGAGCTTACCTGATTCATTATATACCTGAGTCATTCCTATTTTTTTACCAATCAGTGTCTTTTTCATCTTATTATCCTAAATAAATACCTTACGATTTAATATCAACCGACACACCAGCCGGAAGTTCAAGTTTCATCAATGCTTCAACTGTATCTGAATTCGGATTCAGAATATCTATCAATCTTTTATGAGTTCGTATTTCAAATTGTTCACGAGCCGTCTTATTTACATGCGGCGATCTCAATACACAAAATTTCTCTATCTTGGTCGGTAGAGGTACCGGACCAGCAACTTTTGCACCACTTCTGTTAGTAGTTGCAACTATCTTAGCAGCAGATTGATCTAATAATTTAGCATCAAACGACTTCAATTTTACTCTAATACTTTGTCCCGCGAGCTTTGCCACGTTATTCCCTCATTTTTCTCATTTTTTCGAAAGAAAAAGCCCAAAGTCTAATTATTGGGCTTTTTTTGTTGTCAAACCTTCATTCCGAAGGCTTGACAACACTATAAAACGGTCATTATTAATCAAGCTTTTTTTAAAATTATTGAATAATTTTTGTAACAACTCCGGCACCAACAGTTCGTCCACCCTCTCTGATTGCAAAACGGAGAGTTTCCTGCATTGCTATTGGAGTAATCAGTTCAACAACCATTTTAATGTTATCACCCGGCATTACCATTTCAACTCCTGCTGGTAATTCAATAACACCTGTTACATCTGTTGTTCTGAAATAAAACTGCGGTCTGTAGTTTCCGAAGAAAGGAGTGTGTCTTCCGCCTTCATCTTTAGAAAGAACATAAACTTCACACTCGAATTTAGTATGAGGAGTGATAGAACCCGGTTTAGCAAGAACCTGTCCACGCTCAACCTCGTCTTTAGCAACACCTCTTAACAGTGCACCGATATTATCTCCAGCCATACCTTCATCAAGAAGCTTTCTGAACATCTCAACACCTGTACAAACAGATTTTCTGGTTTCTTTAAAACCGATAATTTCAACTTCATCATTTGTGTGAACAGCACCTGCTTCAATTCTTCCTGTTACAACAGTACCACGTCCTGTAATAGAGAATACGTCCTCTATCGGCATCAGGAAAGGCTTGTCAGTTGCACGCTGAGGCTGTGGAACATACTCATCAATAGTCTTGATAAGTTTAACTATTCCCTGAACCCACTCGGAATCCTTATTTCCGGCAACTGCATCGTCAAGAGCTTTTAATGCTGAACCCTTAAGTACAGGAACTTCATCTCCCGGAAAATCATTTTTTGTAAGAAGCTCACGGATTTCCATCTCAACAAGCTCTGTCATTTCATCTCTTTCAGCTGCATCAAGCATGTCGATTTTGTTAAGGAAAACAACCATGTAAGGTACATTTACCTGATGTGCAAGAAGAACGTGCTCCTTAGTCTGAGGCATAGGGCCATCAGTAGCTGCAACAACAAGAATCGCCGCATCCATCTGAGCAGCACCGGTGATCATGTTCTTAACATAATCCGCGTGACCCGGACAGTCAACGTGAGCGTAATGTCTTACGTCAGTTTCGTATTCCTGGTGAGAAGTAGCGATTGTAATACCGCGTTCTCTTTCTTCCGGAGCGTTGTCAATATTTGCAAATGCAACAGCTTTATTGTTTCCACCAAATTGTACTGCCATACTTGCAGTAATTGCTGCAGTAAGAGTTGTTTTACCATGGTCAATATGACCAATTGTACCGACATTCATGTGCGGTTTCGATCTGTCGAATTTTACCTTTGCCATTTTATACTCCTTAATTATTTTACTTTCTGCAAAGCCGCGGATACTATTTAAATTACGGACTTACATAATTTAAGATAGATTATGCCGTATTTATCAATCTACGCACCCGCAAGAGAACAATTACGCTTAAAAACTCAGTATTCTCTTATATTATTTAATAATATTACACGCCATCTAATACTTTGCGACAAGTGTAAAAATTAAAAAAATATATGGTTTCACTGTCAAGAAATTAATATTAATTTTATGATTAATTTTGTAAATCTAGTAAATTCTGCCCATAATCCGGTCAATTATGGCCTTAGCCTTGTTTTCCGGAACAACTTCATACTTTTCAAACTGCAAAGTATGGGAAGCCCTGCCCTGCGAAAGCGACCTTACAGCTGTTGCATAACCGAACATCGCAGAAAGCGGAACATATGCCTTTATCAGCTTCAGCATGCCCTGCATATCTATAGAATCAATGCGTCCTGTACGGGAATTTACATCATTTATAACATCACCGGTATATTCATCCGGACACACGATCTCAAGTCTCATAATAGGCTCAAGCAATGCAGGTTCAGCATTTCTGCAGGCTTCTTTCAAAGCCATATTTGCTGCAATTCTGAATACAAGATCGCTTGAATCATTATCATAATGCTGTGCTGAAACAACGGTAATTTTCACATCATCAACTTTATATCCGGCCAGAACGCCTGCCTGCAGCGAGTCTTCAATTCCGGCTTCAATATGAGTACAGTATGACGCCGGAAATACTGCCGGATCAAGTCTGTTTTCGATTGAAACACCGGTTCCTGATTTACAGGATGAAACTGCAATTTTAACCGATGCTTTCAGGTTTTTACCGTTTATTATATTTTCATAGTGTTTTTCATATTCAGCCTGGGAACGGATGGTTTCTTTATATGTAACCTGCGGCTTGCCGATATTTGCATTTACGTTAAATTCACGGACAAGTCTGTCAATTATTATCTCAAGATGAAGCTCACCCATGCCTTCAATAATCTTTTGTCCGGTTTCTTCATCATTTCTGAAAAGAAAAGTCGGATCTTCATCAGCAAGTCTCTCAAGAGATGCAACTAATTTATCATTATCAGCCTTGGTTTTAGGTTCAATAGCAACAGATACAACCGGCTCGGGGAATGTCATTTTTTCAAGAAGCAGCGGGTGTTCCGAATCAGTAAGAGTGTCTCCGGTACGTGCCGACTTCATTCCTACTATGGCAATTATTTCTCCCGTATATGACTCTTTCAATTCTTCACGCTCATTTGCATGCATTCTTAACATTCTTCCGATGCGTTCCTTTTTATCCGCATTGACATTCAGAACCTGCTCTCCGGAAACAAGTACACCGGAATATATTCTGGCATATGTCAGTTTACCGACAAACGGATCCGACATTATCTTAAACACCAATGCTGAAAATGGTTCTTTATCAGAAGGTTCTCTCTTTTCTATCAACTCATGATTCTGAACATTATGACCTTCTACAGGCTTAATATCTTTCGGAGAGGGGAGAAATTTTACAATGGCATCCAAAACTGACTGAACCCCCTTGTTCTTAAGAGCTGTGCCGCAGAAAACCGGGAATACCTTTATCGAAAGAACTGCCTTTCTAACGGCATTTTCAATCTGCTCTTCATCCGGCATTTCCCCTTCCAGGTATTTCACCATCAAATCATCATCATATTCAGTAATAATCTCCATCATGTTCTCGCGGTAAACCTCAGCTTCTTCGATATATTCTGATGGAATATCCTTAATTTCTACATTTTCTCCATGATCGCCGGAGTTTACCACCATTTTCATCGCAATAAGGTCAATCATGCCGGTAAAATTACTTTCTTTTCCTACAGGAATCTGTAACGGAAGAGGTGTGGCAAATAATTTATCCTTTATCATCTGAACGCATCTTTCGAAGTCGGCACCGATACGGTCCATTTTGTTTACAAAACAGATTCTCGGTATATGGTAGCGGTCTGCCTGGTGCCATACTGTTTCTGACTGAGGTTCGACTCCCGCAACACCGTCAAAAACAGCTACAGCCGAATCGAGAACTCTTAAACTTCGCTCAACTTCAACTGTAAAATCAACATGACCGGGAGTATCTATGATATTTATTCTGGTATTTTTCCAGGAACATGTAGTAGCAGCAGCCGTAATAGTAATGCCCCTTTCGCGTTCCTGAACCATCCAGTCCATTTCCGTATTTCCGTCATGGACTTCTCCTATTTTATGCGTTTTACCCGTATAAAACAGAATACGTTCTGTAAGCGTAGTTTTACCGGCATCAATGTGCGCCATTATGCCTATGTTTCTCGTACGATGTAACGGTAAATCCCTTCCCATTAAAATTAATACTCCAAGGTCAAAGAATAAAAAACCAGGGATTTATCCCTGGTAAATTATAAACTGCAGTTTATCCTATATTACCACTTATAGTGTGCAAATGCCTTGTTAGCATCAGCCATTCTATGAGTGTCTTCTTTCTTTTTAATAGAAGCTCCCTGATTGTTAAATGCATCTATAAGTTCGCCAGCAAGGCGCTGATACATTGTTTTTTCACTTCGGGCACGCGAATTGGTAATCAGCCATCTGATAGCAAGCGCCTGACGTCTTTCAGCACGTATTTCGATAGGAACCTGATAAGTCGCACCGCCTACACGTCTTGATTTAACTTCAAGAAGAGGCTTAACATTTTCAAGAGCCAATTCGAACACTTCAAGAGCCTCTTTGCCTGTTTTTTCCTTCATAATATCCATAGCATCATAGAATATCTTTTCAGATACTCCTTTTTTTCCATCCAGCATCATAACATTTACAAATTTAGTAATTAATTTACTGTTATATTTAGGATCAGGTAATACTTCTCTTTTTAATGGTCTTCTTCTTCTAGGCATTTTTAAATCCTCTTAATAAATAATTATGCTTTTGGTCGCTTTGTACCGTATTTGGATCTGCTTTTTTTTCTTCCATCAACACCGAGAGTATCAAGCGCACCTCTGACAATGTGATATCTTACACCCGGTAAATCTTTTACCCTGCCGCCTCTTACAAGAACAGCACTGTGTTCCTGAAGATTATGTCCGATACCAGGAATATATGCAGTAACCTCAATACCGTTTGTCAATCTTACCCTTGCAACTTTACGCAAAGCAGAGTTCGGTTTTTTCGGCGTAACTGTCATAACCCTTGTACAAACACCTCTTTTCTGAGGACAGGATTTCAAAGCAGGTGATTTTGATTTCCGTACTTTATCTTTTCTTCCATTTCTTATTAACTGGTTAATCGTTGGCATCTATTTCCCCTATAACGTAATTTAGCTTTTTTAATGGTACAGTAGGTCTGTATCCTACTGTACCGATTTTTTGTCAAGAAATTATTTGGTATTAGAAAAAATTAATCATCATCCTCGTCCGGATCAAGATCTTTTTCTTTTCTTTTGGTTTTATCTGCTACCGCAAGATCATCATCGTCATCGTCGTCGTCATCATCATCATTATCATCAAGTGAAAGCACCGGTTCGGGAACAATTACATCAGAAGGCAGTTCCTCTTCCTCCGGCTCAAGGTCACCGATTTCATTCCGGAAAACCTCAATGTTTTTATAATCAGGCATTCCTGTTCCTGCCGGAATCAGATGACCGATGATAACATTCTCTTTCAGACCGCGCAGATTGTCGATTTTACCTTTAATCGCCGCATCAGTAAGAACTCTAGTTGTCTCCTGGAATGATGCTGCAGAGATAAAACTTTCAGTATTCAGAGAAGCCTTTGTAATACCCATAAGAACCGGTTCCGCAGAAGCAGGATTTCCGCCTTCTTCAACAACACGCTTGTTCTCATCCTGAAAGTCAAAAGTATCTACAACCTGTTCAATTACAAATGAAGTATCGCCAGGATCTGTAATTCTGACTTTACGAAGCATCTGTCTTACAATAACTTCAATGTGCTTATCATTTATATCAACACCCTGAAGACGGTAAACTTCCTGAACCTCATTTACTAGGAACTTCTGAAGTTCTCTTCTTCCTTTAATTTTAAGAATATCATGAGGATCGATAGGACCGTCATCGATTTTTTCACCTTTACGGATAATATCACCGTCCTGAACCCTTAAAAACTTAACAGAAGGTATTGAATATTCAGTAACTTCATTTTCATTTTCAATCTTGATTTTTCGTTTTGTCTTAACAGTATCACCGATAGTGACATTTCCATCTATTTCCGCAAGAGTTGCCTTATCTTTCGGAACACGGGCTTCAAATAATTCGGCAACACGCGGAAGACCACCGGTAATATCTTTCGTTTTTTCAGCTTCCTTAGGAATAACCGCTATAATTGTACCGGCAGTTACCCTTGTTTTATCATCCTGTGTAAGGATTGCTCCTTTAGGAAGGAGATAACTTATAGATTCCTCTTTTTTGCCTATTATATTGATTTTCGGCTGAAGTTTTTCCGTTTTGTACTCAACAATAATCTTTCTTGAGTTCTTGTGAACCGGATCAACTTCAACAATCATGCTCTTGTTTTTCTCAATGTCAATATATTCAACTTCACCGTCAATTTCAGTAACAATGAGCTCCGTCATAGGGTCAAATTCTACAAGCACTTCATTTCTGTCATAGAAATTTTTAGGCTCACAGAGAATTTTAGATCCTACGTTAACAGGAACCGCATAAACATCCCCGAGAATAACAAGCTTGTTTTTGAAAAGCATCACATGTCCGGAACCTTTAGCGAGAACGTCCTCACCTTTGGATTCTACAAGACGCTGTCCTGCATAAACCTTGTCATTATCCTTAAACATGATGCTGTCAGCATCTTTTATTTTTACATCCTGTACTACGCGGCGTACTTCAAGAAATCCGCGTCTGACGGAAATAACAGACAGATCATCAGTTTCAATTGTTTTAAAAGTATGACTCTTAACGTAAACAGGGTAACTGAAACGGATTTCACTTTCGTTTACAGAACCTGTCGCAATACCTCCGATATGGAATGTACGCATTGTAAGCTGTGTTCCAGGCTGTCCGATTGACTGAGCTGCAATAATACCCACAGCTTCACCGATATTTACCGGTTTGGATGTTGCAAGATTACGTCCGTAACATTTAGCACAAACACCGTATCTGGATTCACATGTCAGAACGGAACGTATTTCAATGGTATCATAATCAAGTTCATTAATCTTCTGTGCAATTTCCTCGTTTACAATTGAATCTGCCGGAGCAATAAGATCATTAGTAATAGGATGGTACAGATCATACAGAAGAGTTCTTCCGATTACACGCGCACCGATTGACTCAATAACTTCATCGCCTTCCTTAATAGCACTTATGTCAATACCAACTGTCGTTCCACAGTCGATTTCACGGATAACAACGTCCTGTGAAATATCTACAAGACGTCTGGTGAGATATCCAGCATCCGCTGTTTTTAAAGCAGTATCGGCAAGTCCCTTTCTCGCACCGTTTGTAGAAATGAAATACTCAAGTACGTTCAATCCTTCCTTAAAGTTCGAACGGATAGGTACATCAATAATTTCACCACTTGGTTTAGCCATCAGTCCGCGCATACCGGCAAGCTGCTTAATCTGCTGGCTGCTTCCCCGTGCTCCTGACTGCGCCATTACGTATATGTTATTGAATCCGTTTGCATCGTTTTTAAAATTTTCCATCATTACTTCAGTAATCTGGTCAATTACCTTTGTCCATTTGTTGACAACAAGGTTAAATCTTTCCTGTTCAGAACGTGTTCCATGACGTTTTTCATTTTCAATTTTTTCAACTTCCTTGTTTGCAGCTGAAATAATTGATGTCTTTTCCGCAGGAATTATAATATCTGATGTCGATATTGTCGGAGCGAAATATGTTCCGTATTTATAACCAAGTTCCTTAATATCATCAAGCGCCTTAACTGTTTCTTTTGCGCCGAATTTTGCGAAAATTTCAGCAATAATTTTTCCAAGTTCCTTTTTGCCAATAGTGTAATTAACATAATTGAACGGTTTGGGAAGAATACTGTTGAAAATAAGTCTACCGGCTGTTGTTTCTACAAATTCGTTATCCTGAAGAAATTTGATTTTTGCACGGATCTGAATCTGGCCATAATCAACCGCACGCTCCACATCCATGATGTCATCAAAAAATTTCCCTTCTCCGACAGCACCTTTCAGTTCCGCAGTAAGATAATATATACCGAGAACGATATCCTGGGATGGAGTAACTATCGGCTCCCCGTTTGCTGGAGAGAGAAGGTTATTTGCGGAAAGCATCAGAGTCCAGCACTCCAATTGAGCCCGTGGACTTAATGGAACGTGTACCGCCATCTGGTCACCGTCAAAATCCGCATTATATGCCTGACACACCAGCGGATGCAGTTTAATGGCCTTTCCTTCAACAAGAACCGGTTCAAAAGCCTGAATTCCAAGTCTGTGAAGAGTCGGAGCACGGTTAAGAAGAACAGGATGTTCAGATATAACTTCCTCAAGAACTTCCCAAACCTCAGGTCTTTCATTTTCAACCATTCTTTTTGCTGATTTTATATTCTGAACAAAATCTTTGTCTACAAGACGCCTCATAATAAAAGGCTTGAAAAGCTCAACCGCCATTTTTTTAGGAAGACCGCACTGATATAATTTAAGTTCCGGTCCTATTACAATTACCGAACGTCCGGAATAATCAACCCGTTTCCCAAGAAGATTCTGTCTGAAACGTCCCTGTTTTCCTTTAAGCAAATCACTTAAGGATTTCAGAGGCCTGTTTCCTTTGCCCTTAACCGCACGCTTGCGTCTGCTGTTGTCAAAAAGGGCGTCAACAGCTTCCTGAAGCATACGTTTTTCATTTTTGACGATGATATCCGGAGCTCTAAGAGCAAGAAGGCGCTTTAACCTGTTATTACGATTAATAACACGGCGGTAAAGATCATTGAGATCCGACGTTGCAAATCTTCCTCCGTCAAGCTGAACCATTGGTCTAAGTTCAGGCGGTATTACCGGAACTGCATCAAGTATCATCCATTCGGGTCTGTTTCTTGAATCACGGAATGCTTCTATTACTTCCAGCCGTTTAATGAGTTTTTTATCAATATTTTTGTCATTTGTCTGCAGATCAAGAATATGGGCACGCAGATTTCTTGAAGCTGTTTCAAGATCCAGTTCAATCAGAAGCTCCTTTATTGCAGATGCACCCATTTCAGCAATGAAGCTGTCGCCGTATTTTTCATACAGTTCATAATATTCGTCTTCCTCCAGGATTGTTCCGCGGCTGATATTCTCAACCTCCGCCTCACCCGGATCAATTACAATATATTTCTCATAGTAAAGAACTTTCCGTAAATCACTTACTGTCATGTCAAGAAGCAGTCCGAGTCTTGAAGGTACGGATCTGTAATACCAGATATGAGCTACAGGAGCCGCAAGTTCAATATGACCTCCGCGTTCACGCCGGACTTTATAGTGGGTTACCTCGACACCGCAACGGTCACAGACAACTCCTTTGTAACGGATTGACTTGAATTTTCCGCAATAACATTCCCACTCTTTGGTAGTACCGAATATCTTTTCACAGAAAAGACCGTCCCGTTCCGGCTTCAATGTTCTGTAATTTATTGTCTCAGGCTTCTTAACTTCACCGTATGACCATTCACGTATCATGTCCGGTGATGCCAGTTGTATTTTTATTGAATTGAAATCGTTAAAATCTCTCATTATATTTCCTTAATCCCTCAAAATTTATTTTATTAAAGGATGGGGAATTTTCATTCCCCAGTTATTCATTCATTTGTTAAAGTACCGAGTTTAATTTTGTTTTTATTTTTTCCGAAACTGTCACTCCATTCGGCAAGACTCATCTCACGTCCCTTTTTGTCATATATTCTGACATCAAGCGCAAGTCCTCTTAATTCCTGAATAAGAACATTAAATGATTCAGGAATACCCGGAGAAGTGGAATTATGACCTTTTACAATCGCTTCATACATTCTGGCACGTCCGATCATGTCGTCCGATTTTACTGTAAGAAGTTCCTGAAGAGTATATGCCGCACCGTAAGCCTCTAGTGCCCATACCTCCATCTCTCCGAGACGCTGACCGCCGAACTGGGCTTTTCCGCCGAGAGGCTGCTGCGTAACGAGTGAATAAGGTCCGGTCGATCTTGCATGTATTTTATCATCGACCATGTGAGCGAGTTTTAAAATATATACATATCCGGTCATTACACGGTTCTGAAAAGGTGTTCCTGTCCGTCCGTCATATAGCACAGATTTTGAATCTTCGGGTAAATTTGCTTTTTTCAGATATTCTTTAATGTCTGAAGGTTTGGCACCGTCAAATATCGGCGTTTCCATTAACACACCGAGTTCATGAGCAGCCCACCCAAGCTCCGTTTCCAGAAGCTGTCCGATATTCATACGCGATGGTACACCAAGCGGATTCAGCACTATATCTACAGGAGTTCCGTCCGGAAGATAAGGCATTTCATATTCAGGCATTACTCTTGAAATAACACCCTTGTTTCCGTGTCTTCCCGCCATTTTATCACCAACGGATATTTTCCTTTTTGCCGCAATGAAAACCTTAACAAGTTCCTCAACACCGGCATTAAGTTCATCACCGTTATCTCGTGAAAATCTTTTAACATCAATGATTACCCCTTCCACTCCATTCGGAACCCGCAGGGAAGTATCGCGTACTTCTCTTGCTTTTTCACCGAAAATAGAATGAAGAAGTTTGTATTCAGGAGTAATATCCTGCTCTCCTTTCGGAGTCACTTTCCCGACAAGAATATCATTCGGCTGTACATAAGCTCCTATTCTGACAACACCGTCCGCATCAAGATCCTTGAATGCCTTTTCATTAAGATTGGGAATATCTCTTGTAATCACTTCTCTTCCGAGTTTTGTCTCACGTGCCTCAATTTCAAACTGTTCAACGTGAAGAGAAGTAAAAACATCCTCTTTCACAAGTCTTTCGGAAAGAAGAATTGCATCCTCAAAATTATATCCCATCCACGGCATGAAAGCAACCAGTACATTTTTACCGAGAGCGAGACGCCCGTCATCGGTAGCAGGTCCGTCAGCAAGGACGTCCCCTTTTTTTATTTTATCACCTGTTTTTACAATCGGTTTCTGATTAAAACAGGTTCCCTGATTCGTTCTTTTAAACTTGGTAAGTTTGTATTCCTCAACTTCACCGGTTTTTGTTTTTATGAGTATTCTTTGAGCATCTGCCGCAACAACCTCACCCGTATGCTTTGATACGACCATGACACCGGAGTCCTTAGCGGCCCGAGGTTCAATACCTGTACCTACCAGCGGCGCTTCCTCCACAAGCAGCGGAACAGCCTGACGCTGCATGTTCGATCCCATCAGAGCACGGTTTGCATCATCATGTTCAAGAAACGGTATGAGACATGTTGAAACAGAAAAAATCTGCGAAGGAGATACGTCCATATACTGAATTTCATCAGGTTTCATGTAAGGGAAATCCCCTCTGTAACGGCACGAAATCAGATTTTCGGTAAATTTACCTTTATCATCAACGCCTGAATTCGCCTGAGCTACATGATATCTGTCTTCTTCAGTCGCTGTAAGGAATTTTACTTCATCCGTAACATGACCTTTTTCAACTTTTTTATATGGAGTTTCCATGAAACCGTATTCATTAATACGTGAATATGTACTCATTGAAACAATAAGACCGATATTCGGTCCCTCAGGTGTTTCAATAGGACACATTCTGCCGTAATGAGTTGCGTGAACATCACGTACTTCAAACCCGGCTCTGTCACGTGAAAGACCGCCCGGTCCCAGCGCATTGAGACGTCTTTTATGCGTAAGTTCTGATAACGGATTTGTCTGATCCATGAACTGTGAAAGCTGACTTGACCCGAAAAATTCATTAATTACGGCAGAGATCGGTTTAATACTGATGAGAGCCTGCGGAGTAACGACATCAAGATCCTGAATTGTCATTCTTTCCTTGATTACCCGTTCCATTCTCTGAAAACCGACTTTCAGCTGGTTCATCAGAAGTTCTCCTACCGATCTTACCCTTCTGTTACCAAGGTGGTCAATATCATCAACAAGATAACCGTCTGCTTCAGCAATAAGATACAGAATGTATTTTACGGTCTGTATTATATCCCGCTCAGTTATTGTATCTGAAGTTTCATCATCCTCATAATGAAATTTCTTATTAATCTTATATCTACCGACTTTTCCGAGTGTATATGTTTTCGGATTAAAAAACAGTCTGTAAAATTCACTTTCAGCATTTTCAATAGTGGAAGGTTCGCCCGGTCTCATTATTTCATGAATAAACATCATGGCCAGCTGAGTCTGGGTAAGTTCAACATCAGATTCAGGTACACGCTGTTTTGCAAGCAGATCCCTGTCCTTTTCAAGTGATGTTATCAGATATATATCCTCTTTCGGAGTAGGGAACTTGATAAGTTCTACCGATTTTATCTTTTCTTCCTTGAAAACGTCTATTGTATCAATATTTATTCTTGCCCCGACTTCAATTAGAACTTCACCTGTTTCAGAGCTTACTACATCCCTGGAAACCCTTCGGCCGATTACAGATTCGAAAGCTTCATCGTCCTTAAGTTTTACTGTTTCAAAATCATAAAAAAGTTTGACGATTTCCTCATCAGTGCTGTATCCAAGTGCCTTGATCAGGATTGTAACCGGAAATTTCTTTTTTCTGTCAATTCGTACGACAATGAATCCTTTCGAATCCATTTCAATTTCAAGCCATGATCCTTTATCAGGAATTACTCTTGAATTATATACACGTTCACCTTCATCATAAGCAAAGAAAATACCCGGTGATCTATGAAGCTGGTTTACTACAACCCGTTCAGCTCCGTTAACAATAAAAGTTCCTCTTTCAGTCATCAACGGGATATCTCCCATATAAACGGACTGTCCCCGGACTTCCATTGTATCTTTCTTAATCAGATGTATAGCCGCCTTTAAAGGTGCTGCATACGTTACATCTCTTTCTTTACATTCATTTTCACTATACTTTGGTCCGCCGATTTCATAATCAACATACTCAAGTACTACATCTTCATGCGGACTTTCAATAGGAAATATATCTTTAAAAACAGCTTCAAGTCCCTGATATTTCCGCTTGGACGGAGTAACATCACTTTGTAAAAACCAATTATAAGACTCAAGCTGTACTTCAATCAGATTGGGAAGATCAATTTTAGGATTTATTTTTCCAAAATTAACGACTGGTTTTGCTTTACGCATATCTTAACCCCGGATATTATATAATAAATAAATTAAATTCTTAAAAAACTAATAGGTTTGACCGTCTGAGACAATCAAACCTATTATATGGAGCTCTATTTGAACAAAAATTCTTATTTAAGTTCAACCTTTGCACCAGCTGCTTCAAGTTGGGTTTTAAGAGTATTAGCTTCATCTTTAGAAACTTTTTCCTTAACAGCTTTTCCGCCTGCTTCAACAAGCTCTTTTGCTTCTTTCAGACCTAAACCGGTAATTGCTCTTACTTCTTTGATAACACCGATTTTGTTAGCTCCGAAATCCGCAAGAATTACATCAAATTCAGTCTGCTCTTCAGCAGCTTCAGCAGAAGCACCGCCACCTGCAGCAGCCACAGCTACAGGAGCAGCCGCGGAAATACCGAATTTGTCTTCCATTGCTTTTACAAGCTCAGATGCCTCTAACAAAGTCAGAGAACCTAATGCTTCCAAAAGCTCTTCAGTAGAAAGTTTTGCCATTTTAATGACTCCTTATACTTAGTGAATTTCTTCAAGTTAATACAGTCTATGCTGTAAAAACCTATAAGAGTAATTTGCAAATATATTATAATTTGCTATTTTCTCTTTATATTTAAACTAAATAAAAATAGTTTACAATTATTTGTTTTTATCAGCAACCGCATTTATTGCACGTGCAAGCGATGCGATTATCTGATTTGATCCTGTAGCAATAGATCTTGCAGGACCGTTGATCATAGACATAATCTGAGCAAGAAGAGCTTCCTTCGATGGAAGATCCGCTATTTTATTCAGACTTGACTGATCATATATAACTTCATCTATAACACCAAGAAAGTAATCAAAAACTTCCTGATCTTTTTTGAAATCTTTCAGTTTTTTTGCAACTTCACCTATCTGTTCTCCTGCAAAAACCACCCCGATAGGTCCTTTAATGTCATTATCTATAGGCGCATATCCGGTGTCGCTAAGAGCTTTTCTGAATAGATTATTCTTAACAACCTTGTATTTTCCGCCTGATTTTCTGATTTCACTTCTTAACTCAGTCAATGCCGCAACTTTAACGCCCGAATAGTGAGTAAGTATGAAATTCTTATTGTTTTTCAGTGTAGAAACAATCTCATCAACCTGATCTATTTTATATTGCTTAACCATTATAGTATCCCCTTGTAATTAAGTTTAATTCCGGGTCCCATTGTAGTACAAATGCTGACAGATTTGATAAAATTTCCCTTTGCATCAGACGGTTTATCCTTAGTCACTTGAGAGTATACCGCAACTATGTTAGATTTAAGGTCTGTATCGGAAAAAGTTGATTTACCGATTCCAAGATGTATTACACCTGTTTTATCAGCACGATATTCTATTTTTCCGCTTTTAAGTTCAGAAATGATACCTTTTACATCATTTGTTACTGTACCGGCTTTCGGCTTCGGCATAAGTCCTTTTCTTCCAAGAACAGGTCCCAATTTACCGACTTTAGCCATCATGTCAGGAGTAGCTACTACAGCATCAAAATCTGTCCATCCACCCTGAATTTTCTCTATTATTTCATCAGCACCAACGAAATCAGCTCCAGCTGCCTTTGCCTCATCCTGTTTTGCACCCTGTGCAATTACCAGTACACGGACATCTTTTCCGTTTCCTGCAGGAAGAGTTACAAATCCTCGAACGTTTTGATAGCTTTTATGCACAACTTTTATAGCCATCTCTACAGATTCATCAAACTTGGCAAACTTAAGTTCTTTCATAAGTGCTATTCCCTCATCAAGAGCCATGAGGTTTGTTTTGTCGACTTTTTGTCTCGCACTAATGATTTTTTTACCACGGTTCATCGTAATCCTCTATAATTTAGTTTTCTACTTCAACACCCATGCTTCGGGCGGTTCCGGCAATAATATTTACAGCTGCATCAAGATCATTTGCATTTAAATCGACCATTTTAGTCGTAGCGATCTCTTCAAGCTGCTTTCTTGTGATTTTTCCAACTTTTGTTTTGTTCGGTTCAGCAGATCCGCTTTTCAAATTAAGAGTTTTCTTAATTAAAACTGCAGCCGGAGGAGTCTTAATTATAAAACTGAATGTTCTGTCTTCGTAAACAGAAATAACAACTGGAAGAATCAGTCCCATATTGTCTTTAGTTCTATCATTAAACGATTTACAGAATTCCATGATGTTAAGTCCGTGCTGACCCAGAGCAGGACCAACTGGCGGAGCCGGATTCGCCTGACCGCCGGGAATCTGTAATTTTATCAGCTTCGTCACTTTCTTTACTTTCGGTGCCATTTTATTCCTCTTTATACTTGTGTTTACAATTAATTAGTTTTTACTTTAAAATTAAATAGTGTCATCAACAGAAACTGCAGCCGTTATATGCGATTTATTATATTTTACCAACCTGCAGATAATCCAGCTCCACAGGAGTCCAACGACCGAATATCTCTACACGGACACGAAGTCTTCCTTTATCAGGAAACACTTCATCAATAATTCCGTTAAAATCGTTAAATGGACCTTCTATAACTTTAACATGTTCGCCTATTGAAAAATCAATAGTGGCTGCAACATTCTCTTTCTGGGTTTTTTCTTTTGCTTTCTCAAAAAGAAGCTCACTTACCTCGTCATCTTTTAACGGTTTCGGCTTTCCTGTCATGCCGAATCCGCCGACAAAATTGGTTACTCCGGGAGTAGATTTAACGATACTCCAGGTTTCATCAGTGATCTCCATATTAACCAGAATATATCCCGGGAGGGTTTTCTTATTCCTGACTTTCTTTTTCCCGTCTTTTGCAAGATACGGATCTTCGTAAGTAGGTATTTTTATCTCGCCGATTTTATCTTCCAGTCCAAGATTACGGATTTTTGCCTCAACGGCAACCTTAACCTTATTTTCATGACCTGAATAAGTATGTACTACATACCATTTCTTTTCCATAAACTACTTTATCACCAGCTTTATTATTTGCATTAAAGCAGAATCCACTATCCACAGGAAAATAGACATAACAAAAAGTGTGATTACAGTAACAATTGTATATTTTGTGATTTCATCCTGAGTCGGCCAGCTGACTCTACCCAATTCCTCTCTGGCTTCTTTAAAAAACGTAAATACTTTCTTCACCTTTCACCTACTTGAATTATGCTTTAGTTTCTTTGTGCTCAGTGTGTTTTCCACAGAATCTACAGTATTTCTTCAACTGAAGTTTAGCCGTAGTATTCTTTTTATTTTTCTGAGTTGCATAATTTTTTCTTTTGCAATCGCCGCAGCTTAGCAGAACTATTTCTCTCATGACTTTGCCTTCATTTATAGTATTTCCCACGCGGATAGCCCACGACCAGAGTCGAACTGGTGACCTTTTGCTTACCATGCAAATGCTCTGCCGCCTGAGCTACGTGGGCATAGTGTGTCGATATAAAAAAATATTGCGTTTTTTGTCAATGGTTTTTTATGAATTTCAGGATATTAATTAAAATTTATATACATCTTTCATTTAATATCAGCATTTAGAGACATAATCATAAAAACCGGAAGCTCATTTAAAATAATAATGTCATGTTAATAATTGTGAAATGAATTTTATATGCAACTATTTTTTAACCTAAAAAAGAATTTAAGAAAAAATTATCAAAATGGATAACGGCGGATAAAATGCACTGTAAATCCGGCAATCCGGACACAGCATTGTTAATTATTAAGGGCCTTAAACGCGGAAAAGAGCCGAAGCTCTTTTCCGCATAAGCAATATTCTGAATTTATTTAATTACAAAACCTGAAAGGTTTTCCGATCCAAGACGTTTTTTCATCTCATCAGCTTCATACAGATCAGTAATATTTTTAATTCTGACTTTATACATCCCTTCTTCAGTAACTATCTCTACATCATTGGGAAACATGGATTCAAGCTGAATTTTAAGTTTTTCAGCATTGCGCCTTGTATAAAAAGCCCCTACCTGAATCTGAAATATCCCTGACGGCTTCAGAACCTGTTTAACAGGCGGCTCTTCATTTACATACTCATCAACCCTATGCTCGGAATATCTGGCCGAAACCGGAGCCACAACAGGCGCCGAACTGCCTGTTCTCTTTCCATCGCCCATTTCAACTATTTTAACGCCGATTTTAACCTCTCCGGCAGCAAGCATGTCTATATCTCTTCCCGCAGCATATGACAGATCAAGAATTCTCGGTTCCTTGTAAGGTCCGCGGTCGGTAACAGTTACCCTGACGGTTTTATTATTGGACAGATTTGTTACAAGAAGCACTGTTCCGAAAGGAAGAGTCTTATGAGCGGCAGTATAGCCGTACATGTCGAACTTTGTTCCGGAAGCGGTTAGTCTGCCGTGGAACTCACGTCCATACCACGAACATAGTCCTGTAAAGTCATATTGTTTGGCATCGGAACGGACACCGACCGGAGTATTGCTGATTTTATTTTCCCGCAGATCATAAGCCTCTTTTCTTGAAGAAGGCTGATAGCTTTCGTCGGAGTATGCCGGATTTTCCTCAGGCTTTTTCGTAAAAGTGTTATTATCATAGGCTGAAGACGCATCATCCTCTTCAACAATATAGATTTCCGAATTTTCAGTCTGCAGCATTCCTGCAAAGAGTGAAGAAGCGGCGGAAAAAACCAGAACTGTGACAAGCAGATATCTGATTATTTTATTTATAGCATTCATATGAATCCTCCCAAAAATATACCTGTTTTAAAAATCGGCATATCGCGCCTTTTACTTAACAAATAATGGGTAAATCAGCGATTTTATTTAAAATTGCCGGGGAACAGCATAATTTTATCAGTCTACCGGACCTGCCGGTTTGAATTCTTGGATATATTCATATGATGTACTTGACACCTGAAAATAGTGCAAATAACTTGCTTTTAACTATATTGAAATTTAAATCCGAGGATAAAATGAGTATTGTTTCCGGAAAACCGACTATTACACGAAAGGAACTTGAAGGAGTTCTTGACTGTTTAATAAACGAAGAACTGATAAGCGGCGGTATAACCAGAACCTTTGAAAAAAATCTATGCGAATTAACTTCATTTAAATTCTGCACAGCTGTAAATTCACTCACTGCGGCATATCATCTCGCTTTCCATGCTCTTGGAATAAACAGGGATTCTGAAATTATAATCCCGTCATACTTCAATTCGGCCCCGCTGAACGCTCTTGAAATAATCGGCGCGAAAGCTGTTTTCGTCGACATCCAGGAAGACAACCTTCTCCCTGATTTTGACGAAATAAAAAGAAAATGCAATGAAAACACCAAAGCCATAGTTACCGGACATGTAAGCGGAATAGTTGACAGTTTTGAAGCACTCAAACAGACGGGCATTCCGGTTATTGAGGATATTTCCCATGCCATAGGTACGGAAATTGAAGGAAAGCACATCGGACTTGATGCGTCCATAACTGTCTGCGCTTTTACGCCATATGATATGATCACAACAGGAAACGGAGCGGCATTATTTACGAACAATACTAAATTTTATTCGACATTTAAAACATTCCGCTACTCTTCCGACAGTCCGAGTTTTGACTATACAATGACTGATTTTCAGGGAGCAATGGGCATTTCCCAGCTATCACGAATACAGAATTTCATCAGACGGAGACGTGAAATTGCACAGATTTATTATGACAGACTGCGTATGACACAGCATCATGCCCTGTATCCTTTTAATCCTGTCTTTACCTATCAGGCATTTCCTCTTATCTTTGATTCATCTGCGGAAAAAACGGAAAAATTTTTCAAAAAGGCCGGAATAGAAATATATCACCCCGTAGAAACGCCTCTTCATATAATGAAAGGTTTCGCACCCATGGACTTCCCGAGAAGCGACAGAATGAGCAAAAAACTTTATTCTTTGCCGATCTACCCGACGCTTACCAAAAATGAAATTGAAAAAATCTCCAGAAACATTGCCAAATTTATTTAACCGGAGGATTTATGTACTTTCTTAAAACAGAAGACAGTTTTTCATCCGCTCACGCACTTCGGGGATATAAGGGAAAATGTGAGAACATTCACGGTCACAACTGGAGGGTGATTGTCACCGTTAAAGGAGACAAACTTGATGAAATAGGTCTTCTCATTGATTTTCATGAATTAAAGACATATGTAAGGGATATTTTATCTGTTCTGGATCATAAAAACATCAATGAAGAAGTTCCCTTTTTTACTGCAAATAATCCGAGCTCTGAAAACCTTGCATCATTCATTTATGAAAACCTGTCCTCAAAACTGTCGGAATACGGAAAAAACCGGGTTATCGTCGATTCAATTGAAGTTTTTGAATCGGAAAAGTGCAGCTGCATCTACAAACCATAATATACCGGTATATACCTCCGGCGAAAACCTGATTATTCAGTACAATGAAGACTGTTTTTTAACCCGTGAAAATTATTTCCGGCATATTATTTTCTTTACTTTTCATGAAATCATTTTATTATTAAATCAACAGGAAATTCTTTCCATATGTGTTTACTTCATAATCTTATTCAGATCTCTTCATTGCATATTTCCTTATTCTGAAAATATCAGGGAGAAAGAGATGAAAGCACTAAAAAAACTATTTATTCTTATTTCAGCATTCTATTCAGTTAATGCACTGGCAGTCACAATTGCAGTTTCCGACATGTCTGTACAAAGTGATAATCCGAATCACAAATATATAGGTAAAGGTATGGCTGAACTTGTTTCTTTTGAACTTGCAAAATCCAAAAGTATCACTGTTATAAGCAGGGACAAGCGCTCGGAAATGCTGGAAGAAGTCAGCTTTAACATGAGCGGTGCCGGAGATGCCGCCCAGCAGATTAAGGCCGGGAAAATACTTTCTGCTGAATACATAATTTACGGAAGTATCATCAACATGGGAGATTCCATGCTGATTTCAATGAAAATGATTGAAGTTGAAACAGGAAAAATCATCTGGCAGGAAACTAAAACAGATAAACTGTCAAAATATAATTATATTACCGCTTTTTTCACCGAATCCGCACTGAAGTCGTTAAACGCGAAAATTGACAGGACTACCGCTGCAAAACTTGATGAAGCGAAGGAAGTTGATGAAAAGGCGGCTATTTCGTTCTCAAACGCAATAAATGCATATGACAACAATGATACACAGTCAGCAAGAACCGAACTTCAGAAAGCAAAAAGACTGGATCCTGAAAATGGAGCTGTACGGGACTACATCAGTAAATTATCTGTAACATCATCCAAATTCAAGGTTGAACCTGATTTTTACGTATCAACCCAGAACCCTGCAGTACTTGGAACAATTCAGCAGGACAAGGCTTACATGATTTTTTCAATGAGCAAAGACAAAGGACGAACTATTCCGGATGTAGGTGACGGATACAGACTGGATGAAACAGGTAATGTAGTTACCAGAATCGGGTATGAGCTTCCTGTCGGAACTAAGGCCGGTTTCAACCTGGAATTCATGTTTTCCCAGGTAGACCCGAAAATAGAAACCCCGTATAATTTCGAAATTTCCGGTGAAGACGGTTCAGAAATTACCGACTATTTTCATCCTCTTGCAACTCACAGAGGCATCGGTATCGGTTTCGGTTATGCCGTTACAGACTGGTTGAGTCTGGGAGCATTTTTTTCATTTTATCAGACATATCAGAGACAGGAAGGAGGCGATACCATTGTCCTGAGAAAAGGCTATGACGGAGCATCGAGCGCCGGTTTTTTACTTACATTATTGGAACGCAGGCTATATATTGACTCGCAATATACATTCTGCATGGAACAGGAGAAATATCTGAATCCGGAGACACAGACAACGATGGATGCGCATTACCCTTCGATCCTTGAAACGACATTTACCGGCGCTTTTCTGAACAGAAGGCTTTTTCTGGTCGGAAAAGAAATAATTGATTTTTATGAAGCTGCATCCGCAGCCAGCAATGAAGCGACACGTGAAGGTTACATGTCCAGGACGATACCTTCAGTGGAAATCTGGCCGCTTTCATTCATTTCTTTGCGAGCCGGTGGAATTTTTACTGTAAGTGAAATTCTGCAGACAAAAAACAGCGGAATTGGAGCCATTGCAGGAGCAACACTGCGAATTGGTACATTTGACATTGACTTTAATTATACTTACATGGAAAGAGTTTCACGGCTTCTACCGGGATATGAGACCGATGACAGCAGATTTCTTTTCCAGATATCAAAAAATGCAACTTTTATAAAAGCAAGGAAATAACATATGACCCAAACGGAAAAAACGCTGCAGGAAAAATACAGGGATGAAGTCTACAGCCAGACGATTCCCCAGGAAATTTTCAACAGCATTACACACGGAATCGGTGCCGCTCTAAGTATTGCGGCACTTACACTGCTGATTGTTTTTTCAGCTTTTTCAGGATCAGCTTTAAAAATTGTAAGTTTTACAATTTACGGAACTACTCTTTTTATACTTTTCCTGTCATCCACCCTTCTGCACTCCCTAAGACCTTTCAAAGCCAAATCATTTTTTTTGAAGATGGATCACATTTCCATTTACCTGCTGATTGCAGGGACCTACACGCCGCTTGTTCTGAACACAATCGGAGGAGCTGTCGGCTGGACTTTTTTCGGAATCGTTTGGGGAATCGCTGTTATCGGAACAGTCGTCAAGGTGTTTTTTACGGCAAGAGCTGATGCAATTTCCGTAATTCTGTACATTGCAATGGGATGGATAGTAATTTTCTTCATGAAATATGTTTTTTTAAACCTTCCGCAGGGAGGAATAATTTTTCTTTTTACCGGCGGTCTGCTTTACACGGGCGGCACAGCTTTTTATTTATGGAGGAAACTTCCGTTTTCTCATGCAATCTGGCATCTTTTTGTTCTTGCAGCAGCAATCTGCCATTTTTTCTGTATTTTGCTGTATGTTTAATGAGTTTTAATGTATAGTTATACACCATTTTTATAAAATACCAGATTTCATATAAAGGTGTATAACTATGCATAATTTCCACCATATAGAAATATACAACTGCATTAATATATAGCTTTGTTTATAAATAAAAATCCAGCAATACTCATTTAGTAAACCAAAGCATCCCTTCTTTTGCAGAAAGGATGCTTTAAATTACTTTACCGTCAAGGAAAACGGGACAGCTTTTTCACCTGTCATATATATGGTTTTTCCTTCTGGATTTACTTTACCTGTAAGAGGCTTATCCTCGCCGGATATGTAATTTCCGTTACCCCTGTATACCATTTCAATGTTGAATTTCTCTTTTACAGGTTTGAAACCGGATTTTGTCACATCGGCATTAACCTCAAGAACAACCCAGGGACCGTCAATTGAGATTACAGCAGCAGATCCGGATATTTTAGATACCGGCGTTTCAGAATAATATGAGAATTTCTTATTTTTCAAAAACAAATCCGGCGATAATGCAGCTGCTGCAAGTTCATCAAGTTCTTTGGGATCACCGAGATACGGAACCTTGTTAATTTTTGATCCCGGCAGAAGATAGGCTTCGAAGGGCTTTTTAAAATCAAAAAGTCCTCTATCACCGTTATATCGAGGGTCATTAAAGGAGGAAATATCAGGGAAAGACCTTACACTCGCATGCTGAGGATCAATGGAATACCATCTGTTTCCGATATTCACGGCAAGCACCCAATGCTCAACGAACCAGCTCATGTCATAATTGAACTTGGCGACAAAAAATTTATCTGCAGGAACACCGGCCGCATAGAGTAGAGTTGCTGCAAGATTCGACCATGACGTGCAGTTCCCGGTAGGGATATAACCGTATTTCGAGTATATACCGGCATATTCCTCAAATTTAGGCCATCTCGACAAAGGAGCCGTACTGCTTGCTCTTGATAAAGAAAACATTTCGTCAGATACCTTCACTGCTTCCGTATTTTTAGGATCCATATAACTTTTTGTTCTGGTTCTTAAAAAAGCAAATACCGAGTCCATCTTTGCCCTGATTTCCTCATCTGTTCCGGCAACCGCTCCTGCTTTAATATCAGCAAGAAGTTTGGCATTAACGGGATTTTTTCTGTTTATAGATTTCAGGTCGGGAAAAAAGAAACCGTCCTGTTTTGTAACGATACCTGACTGAAGATAATAAACCCCGTTTTGTTTATAATAATACTGTCTGCCCCTGTGCTTGGTTTCAACAAGTACGTAATTCGAAGCATTGAATTTCACAGAAACAAAACCTGTAATTTTCCTGCTTTTTAGCGGATATACCGCCGCATAAGCTGACGCTCTGCCTTCACTTCTCGAAATCAGAAATATGGAACTTGCTTTATCGAATTCAGTTCCAATATCAAAATTTCCTTCAGAATCAACAGTAACGGTTTTTTTAAGCACATAGGGATTCTTCGATGCCGCATCATGTACCCACACTTCTATCTTAGCATCACTGACTTTAACTCCCGAAGGTCTGTTATTCACATCATAATCCACACCGGCAAGAGTGCCGGAAATTCCCGGAGAAACTGCGGAGTATCTGGCATTTGTTGTTGTATCAACAAAATACCATTCCGACCATGGGTTAATCTTTACATCCCTGTAAATAAACAGATTTGATCCGTTTTCATGTTTCTTTGAGCCGAGAATCAGCACCCTGCCGCCTGAAGTATATATTTTCCAACGGTTATTCTCAAGATATTTAAATCTGAACTTCTGGTTCGGCTTTCCGTTTTTCGTCCATACAATTACATTGACACCGTCGGCATTTTTATTTCCCGATAAATCCAGATATCCCCCGTTCTCGGAAACAATATAGTAAAAACCACCGCCTGCCGGAACAAATTGAAAACGCTGATCTCTGCCTTTATCGCATGCCCAGACCATTACATTTGCACCTTTTTTAAATGATGCATTTTTGCCAGGCTGGTCAAGAAAACCTGCATTCGAATCTCCCGCCGGAACCGATTTAATATAATATGATTTTTGAACGGGAGGATTATCCCATTTGTCTTCAGCGGATGCCTGCAGAACAGCCAAAGAAAACACAAGAACACCTATCACCAATAAAAATAACTTTTTCATTCTTATTCTCCAAACAACTTTTTTAATAACAGTTTAATTCAACCGAACTCTTAATTGATTTCGTTTATGATACGCTTATAATATTTATAATTTCTTGATTTTTTGAAGTTAAGATTAACATGAACATAGGAACTAACCGCAGTATAATAAACACTGCTGTATTTAATTATTTCATACAGCAATGTTTATTCAAAAAGCATTTATCCGGAAAATCCATACGTATTTCAAACTATTACAGGCAATACATGATACGTATTTGTTTTCATTTTCCGTTACACCATTTTTTCTGCTATTTCATTAATAAGTTTTCTGCATATCTCATCTTTTTCAGTTGCTGCTATTTTTGTGAGATTTTCTGCTGTTTTTGTAGCAAGAACCTTTTCTGCAAAATTACCGCCTTTTTTAATTTCAGAAGAACTGATTGCTGTAAGTGCTGCTCTTCTTGCCCTGACATCCTTATTCAGCTTCACCCCTCTGACCGCATAAGTAATAAAATTCCACTGTTCCATAGCCTTTCTGTATCCAAGTTCAGTCTGAAGAACACTTTCATTATTTTCAGATAAAAACTTTTCAGCGTCAACTTTTGAAAAATATTCCTGAGCAAGGTTATCATTTCCGAGAACCTGATCAAGAGTCAGATCTGATTTTTCCGGAGCAGACTGCTCAACCGGAATAAATGACTGGTTAGTTGATGCATCATAGAAAACCCATTCAGTATGAGGTCCGTTCTGATCAGGTCTTAAAACTAGTTTTGTCCCGTTTTTAGCACTTGAAGTTTCAAGACATATGATAGTTCCGGGCTGAGTGTAAATTTTCCATTTACCGTTTCCGAGGTATTTAAATTCAAAATAATTAGCTGTTGTACGGGCTTCAACTTTACCGGTTGAAACAATTGCAACAACTCCGGAATTAGGATGTTTTGCAAACTTAATTGCATATTTTCCTGCAGAACCGCCCTGTCCGGGCTGAAAAACAAAGACTCTGTCAGCCGGATCACCCGGTTCTCTCTGATATACCGTCATTTGTTTCCAATCCACATTTTTCTTGGTAAGCAGCACATTCGAAGGAGCCAGTCCTTTAACTTTATTATCCACTACTCCCGGAACATCCCATAATCCATTAGCTGTTTTACCGGACTCAAGTGCCGACTGAATTAAAAAAACTCTGTTTCCAAATCCGTATTGATCATTAGCACTTTGAGCAAAATTTGATGTAGTCATTCCGACCAGCATTAAAGTAACGACTCCAATTAAAGCAAAAAATTTTTTCATTAATACTCTCCAGTTTAAAATTTAAAATAAAACACAAAAAAATTCCGGAGAAGACAGAAAGAACATGCCTTTTGCAGAATTCAAATCCAGTGAATAAGTATTTTCGCACCGAACGAATGTGAAATTTCTAAAACAATGCGACCTGTTTAAATAGTTATTCAGGACTTTTTGCAATATTTATAATTTATATAATACATATTATTAAAGAAAATTCAAGACAAAAAACGGTACAAAAACCGATATTTTTATTATTTTTACATTTAATTAATAAAAAATAAGTGAATAACTGTTCATAAAAATTGCAGATTTAAACGTTTTCCATATTGTATGATAAATAAAACATGGATACACAGCATTATAATCAGAAAAACCTGGTTTCAATCAACTAAGCAGAATCATTTTGACCGTATCCATAAATTGCTCGTTCTTTTTTCACCATTAAGATATGACCATCCTTCAAAGATATCCCTGCTTTTCATTATAAGCCTGAATTCACCAATATTTCCTGATCCCCAGTCTGAACTGAACCGCCAGACTCCTTTTGTAAATGAAATGTCAAACAGGTCTGATGAATTAATTATACCTATTACTCCGGATTCAGTATAAATAACGACATCATCCCGCTGCTTTACATATTTCATTGAATATTTACCATCGGAAAAAGTCACGGAAAAGGTTCCTCCATAGATATAATCTTTACCTGTAAGCATGTACTGATCCCAATTTCCGGTAATTACATCATCTTTTTCATATGCCGGCTTAAAACTGATGCATCCGGATGAAAAAACCAATAGACCCAGAATTATCAAGTTAAAAACCAGACGCCATTGTTTATTCGGATTTTTCATTTTATCCTTCTTTTACTTCATATAATTTTATTATCTGATTACATCACATTTCATTAAAACCGTAAAGTTCAAATTAGAAAAATTTTATATTTATGCAATTAAACATTCCGCCAGCAATTCAGTTCATCATTTACAGCAAAAGAGAATTTTCATAAATTAACTGTTGCATTTTATCCCTTTGTTGAAAAAGTCGGCATATCATCAGGAAGGTTTTATGACGGCAATTTATCTTGCCCCGATACAGGGCATAACAGACAGAACATACAGAACAATTTTTTCCTCTCATTTCAGCGGAATTTCCAAAATGTTTACTCCATTCGAACAGGCGGATATAGAAAAAAAGCACCGGTCATTTCCATTACAGAAAATTTTACCGCCGGAAATAAACGGCATCGAGGTTGTTCCGCAGCTGATTTCTTCAAACCCTGAAAGTTTCATTGAAACGGCAAATTTCCTGTTTGAAGAGGGTTTTAAAGAAATAAATCTGAACATGGGGTGCCCTTCACCGACCGTAGCAAACAAGGGCCGGGGATCCGGAATGCTGCAAAACCCTTCAATTCCGGAAAAATTTTTTTCTGAAATCAGCGGACGGCTCAATAAACCTTTATCCCTGAAAATCCGCAGCGGCATACGTTACCATGACGAGCTGATCGAAATGTCAGCAGTGTATAACAAATTCCGTTTTTCAGAAATAATAGTACATCCGAGAACGCTGGAACAGAAATATGAAGGTGTTGCAGATACCGGCATATTCTGCAGATTCATCACAATTTCATCAAACCCTTTAATTTTTAACGGGGATATATGCTCCATTGAAGACTATAATCACGTTATTAACATAACTGATGCCCCGGGAGTGATGATCGGACGCGGAATTCTGAGAAATCCTTTTCTTGCCGAGGAGATTGCCGGCGGAAAAGAAATCAATCATTCAGAAAAACTTACGCGTCTGAAAAATTTCATTGATGACATGTCTGAGGCATACAGCAGCCGTCTTTCAGGAGACAGCCATTATCTTGACAAAATGAAGGAACTCTGGCTTTATCAAAGCGGCATATTCAAAGACGGGAAAAAATTTTTTAAAAAACTCCGCAAGGTCCATTCGAAAAAAAATTTCCTCTGTATGATTAACGAAATTTTCAGTTCATGTCCTGAAATTGAAAACAGTTTTCAGAGAACTAATCAAAATCAATATCCAGAACTTCAGTAAAAGTTTTTGTTTTCAGAGCACGTTTAAGATATACTTTCAAATCTTCATCAGGAAGATCTCTCAGTACATCTTCCGCCAGAAGTTCATCAATCGGCAGAGACGCACTTCCTTCTTCCATGCTGTCCCATGATCCGCACTCGATAATTCCTTCTCCGTTTACCCATCTCAGAACACCATGATTCTCAGACGTAAGAGAAAAATCTATAAGCTGGTTTTCGGAATCAATTGTTATTATTGCCGATTTACTGATGAAATCATTATCGAAAAAAGAGGCAAAAGTAAGTGATTTATAGTCAGTATTGTTAAAAAGCTCAACCAGCTGCATTTCATTCTTCATTCAGTATTCCTTAATGGAGTTATTTAGCGCATAAACATGATTCGACATGTAATTATTCCATCTTTACATAAAATTAACAATATTTACGGAATTTAAAAAATTTTTTATTCTGATTTACAAAAAAAACTGAATATTTCATTTTCAGCAGAATAAAGGCGGTAAAATTATGTCAAAAATATTCAAATTCGGCGGGGCTTCAGTTAAAAATGCTGATGCCGTAAGAAACGTAGCTGAGGTTATAAAACTTTACCCTGAAGAAAACCTGGGCATTGTAATTTCTGCAATGGGGAAAACCACAAACGCACTTGAAGAAATTCTCATATCCTATTTTGATCAGAAAAATGATTTTTCAGGAAAACTTAATCAGATTAAGAAATACCATCTGGATATTGCGGAAGAACTTTTTCCTGACAGGCTGACACCGGTTTTTACCGAACTTGAAAACGTCTTTGAAGAACTTGAAATCAAGCTGCAGAAAAAATCATCGGCAAGTTATGATTATGAATATGATCAGATAGTTTGTATCGGCGAAATTATTTCCACTCTGATAGTCAGCGCCTATCTTAACAGCATTTCAATAAACTGCACATGGATTGACGCACGCAGCATCATCAAGACATCAAACAGATACAGGGACGCACAGATTATCTGGGAAACGACATCAGTGCTTACAAAATCAGCCGTTGACTTCTCCAAATCTCGAATTTACATAACTCAGGGTTTCATTGGATCTACCGTTGAAGGCATATCAACCACTCTCGGACGTGAGGGAAGTGACTTTTCAGCAGCCATTCTGGCCTTTTCGCTTGACTGCTCGGATGTAACGATATGGAAGGATGTACCCGGCGTTCTCAATGCTGATCCGAAATGGTTTGACGACACGGTAAAAATCGACAGGATGTCGTATTATGATGCGACCGAGCTTGCATATTACGGAGCAAGCGTCATTCACCCTAAAACCATTAAGCCGCTTCACAACAAACATATTCCTTTATATGTAAAATCATTCCTCAATCCGGAATCTGAAGGCACAATCATAACATCAGATACGCAGGGACTTCCCGTTCCTTCATTCATTTTCAAAATCAACCAGGTGCTTTTTACGATTTCTCCGAAAGATTTTTCATTTATAGGTGAAGAAAATCTTCGGGATATTTTCCAGATTCTGGCAGAACTTAACATTAAAATTAATGTCATGCAGAATACGGCAATGAGCTTTTCTCTTTGTGTAAATGATGACGAACGTAAAATACCGGTTTTCATAAACAGATTGTCTGAAAAATTTACAGTCAAATACAACAACAGTCTTGAACTTGTTACAATCAGGCATTATGATCAGAAGACAATTGAAAGGGTAACGGTCAACAAAGACATCCTGCTTGAAGAAAAAAGCAGACACAACATACAGATGGTAATGCGGAACATTGTCCGGTAGAAAAACAGATTAACAGATCAGTTCAGAGCACATCAATACATATGAAACAGATGTCATCATCAAAACTGTTTTTTCCTGCAAAACTGTTCAGATCGGCATATACTGCATCCGTAAATTCCCGGCTTCTCAGCTTTGAATGCTTCATCAGAACCTCGTTCATCTTTTCATATTGAAACATCTTTTCAGGATTTGTTCCGGATTTTGCATCAATAAAACCGTCAGTAAAAAGTAAAAGTTTATTTCCGGGTTTTAAAAAAAGTTTAGCATTCTGAAAATTCTTATTTGATTTCCTTATTTTTTCAGAACTCATCATGGCAAGCGGATATGAAGGCTGAATTTCAACTGAAACACAGCCGTCTTCGGACAATATCAGAGGAGGATAATGCCCTGCTGTGGAATATCTGAAATATTTGATTTCCGGATCATATATTCCGTATATTGCCGTAATGTAATGACCGCCGGTATTCTGATGAAGGATATTATTTAATTTCACCAGAATAACTGACGGGTCGTCTATTTTATTCCCCGTTTCAAGCAGAATAGCCTTGATCATGAGTGTAATAAAAGCTGAAGGCACTCCATGCCCGGAAACATCACTGATGAAAATTCCGATACGGCCGTCATCAAATTCAATGAATTCATACAGATCTCCGCCGACCTGGCTTACCGGAAAATAAAATGATGAAATGAACTCGGCCGGACTGTAAGCAGGCATAAGCTGCTCCTGAATCTTTCTGGCAAGATCAAGTTCTTTAAGCATTCTGTAATTCATGTTTTCAAGTTTATTTTTTTCAAGAAAAAGTTCATTCGTTCTTTCCTGAATTTTTTTTTCAAGAGAACGGTTCATGTTCTCGATTGTTTTCAGATTGTTTGTATACCTGAGCGTTGCAATCAATGAAAATACAATCAGAAACAGTGAACCTCCATATGACATAAAATATATGGTGCCGCCGTCAAATGAAATGAGCGGCGACAAATTCCATCGGTAAATTGCACTCATACTGAAAACCATATCATGAATCATGATGATGAACATTGGAATGAGACATAAAGAGAAAAGGACAGCTTCCGGATTTTTCCTGAAAATTTCCTTAACAACAAGAAATATCAATAATGCAAAAACAGAAAAAATAGGGATGTATGAAAATATTCTGACGGTTTTAAAAAACGCATAATCCGGTGAAAAAACATAAAACATATTTATTACGGATGCAACCGCCCATGCCGCGGCGGTAACTGCATGATTTTTTTTCTGTTTCAGAAAACTTCTCATCATTAAAAAAAGAAAAAGTATCGTAAAATTAAGAGATATAAATGTTATCTGCTGCTGCAGAAGATTATCTATCGGCGGTTCGGAGGTATCAAAAAGCATACTTGTAAAATAATTCGTGCTGAAAATGGAGTAAAAAACAACTACAAGCGTAAAATAAAGCGCATCCGTACGTTTTTTATTCTGAATCCAGGTAACAAAAGGGAAAATGGAAAAACTGAGAAGCAGAATGGTAATATGAAAATTCAGTTGTTCAGTAAAAAAATGCATCATTTTGTATTCTTTTTCAAGATCAGTTCTTAATCCGATTTTTATTTTGCCCCTGATATCAATTTCATCCACACCGAATGCTTTAATCAGAAGAATATTCCTATCCCGGCTCATTCCTCTTTCTACAGTATAATATCTGTAATGATTCCAGTTATTGTATACTTTCGGACTCATGGATCCGTTTTTTCCAATGAGATGCCCATTAAGATAGATCTCATCCGCCATGATTATTTTACCGGTAAGAACCGCAAGTTTCTTGCCGATCAGATCAGGCGGCAGGTTAAATTCGGATTTAATCCAGATAACGTCTGTGCCGTCAGAAAGAAGTTTTTCCATCTGAAGGGTACTGCTCAAAGGTCTGTAAGTCCTTGTCAGCGCGGATTCACAGGAATCATGAATCAAACCTGGACTGTACTGCAGATTATTAATATCTATTGTTTTAGTATTTTCAGCTGAAAGACCCAATGGCATAAACAGCAGCAATGCCGGCAGCAGCCTGTTTAAAATTTCTTTCCGTAATTTATCCGGATTTTTCATTTAAAAACAAAAAGTCCGTCTTTAATCGTAATTAATACTTTCCGGTCGGAGGATATTTCACCGTTAAGAATTTTTAAGGACATCGGATTCAGAATATAATTCTGAATGGCACGTTTTACCGGCCTTGCTCCGAACTGGGGATCATATCCGACTTCGGCTATTTTATCCAGAGCTTTCTGGCTTATTTCAAATTCAATGCCGTTCTGCTTTTTCAGCCTTAGAGCAAACTCCGAAAGCTGAATTTTAACGATATCCTTAATATTTGCTTCACCCAACGGGTTGAAAATAATTATGTCATCTACACGGTTTATAAATTCAGGTTTGAAATGCAGCCGTAATTCCTTCTGCACTCCTTCAAAACGTTCTTTTTCCGGAATTGACGTATCTCCGATATAGGAAGTTCCTATATTTGACGTCATTATGATAATGGAATTTTTAAAATCGACGGTTCTTCCCTTACTGTCGGTAAGCCTGCCTTCATCAAGAATCTGAAGGAAAATATTAAATACGTCTCCATGAGCTTTTTCAATTTCATCAAAAAGAATTACAGAGTACGGACGTCTCCTTACAGCTTCAGTAAGCTGACCTCCTTCATCATAGCCGACATATCCCGGAGGTGCACCGATAAGTCTGGCAACTGCATGCTTTTCCATATATTCGGACATATCAATACGGATGACAGCATGTTCATCACTGAACAGAAATTCCGCCACCGCTTTGGCTATTTCAGTTTTACCGACACCTGTCGGTCCAAGAAAAATAAAAGTACCGACAGGTTTGTCCGGATCCTGCAGTCCGGAACGGGAACGTCTGACAGCCTCCGAAAGTGCAGCAATTGCCTGATGCTGGCCGACGACACGGTGCTCGAGAATTTTCTCCATTTTTATAAGCTTTTCCCGTTCACCTTCAAGCATACGGGATACAGGTATTCCTGTCCAGCGGGAGACAATAGAAGCAATTTCCTCTTCAGTCACCTCCTCTGTAAGAAGTTTTCTTTCTTTCTGCACTTCCTGAAGAGATATCTGCTGAACTTTTATGAAATTTTCAAGTTCAGTAATTTTACCATATCTTATTTCTGCAACACGGGAAAGGTTACCCTCTCTTTCAGCACGCTGTTCATCAACCCGTAGAGCGTCAATTTCTTCTTTTGCGCGTCTTATTCCGGCTATGATTTCCTTTTCAGTAGTCCATTGAGCAACCAGACTGTTTTTAATTTCATTCAAATTGGCAAGATCATCCTCAATACGCGCAAGATGTTCAATGGAAACAGCATCTTTTTCCCTTTTTACAGCCTGCTGTTCAATCGCAAGCTGACGGATTTTTCTTTCAATGTCATCTATCTCTGTCGGCATTGAGTCTATTTCCATTTTTATGTGAGAAGCGGCTTCATCAATAAGGTCTACGGCTTTATCAGGAAGAAACCTGTCTGTAATATATCTGTCGGATAAAGTTGCAGCTGCAACGACAGCCGAATCCGCAATTCTTACACCATGATGGACTTCATACTTCTCTTTCAGTCCGCGGAGTATGGCAATCGTATCTTCAACTGAGGGTTCCTTTGTAAAAACAGGCTGAAAGCGGCGCTCTAGCGCCTTGTCCTTCTCAATGTATTTCTGGTACTCATTATATGTAGTTGCACCGATGCATCTTAACTCACCGCGGGCCAGTGCAGGCTTCAGCATGTTCGAAGCATCAACAGATCCTTCACTTGCTCCGGCGCCTACCAGAGTATGAAGTTCATCAATAAATAGGATTATATTCCCTTCCGAATTTTCAACATCATCTATGACGCTCTTCAGTCTTTCTTCAAATTCTCCCCTGAATTTAGCACCGGCAATAAGCGCTCCCATATCCAGCGCCGCAATCGTTTTCCCTTTCAGTGATTCCGGCACATCACCGGATACTATTCTCTGAGCAAGTCCCTCTACAACAGCTGTCTTGCCTACTCCCGGTTCCCCGATCAGTACGGGATTGTTTTTTGTACGGCGTGTAAGAACCTGCATAATACGCCGTATTTCCTCATCGCGACCTATTACAGGATCCAGTTTGCTGTTCTGGGCGTATTTTGTAAGGTCCTTTGCATACTTCTCAAGCGAATTATATTTATCTTCCGCGTTTTCATCCGTAATGCGTTTGTCACCCCGGATATCTATCAAAACGCGGAGTATGTTATCACGCGTCATTCCGTTGTGATTTAAAATTCTGAAAGCCGCCGTATCCTTTAAAGTTGCAAGTGCCAGTATCAGATGTTCAGAACTGAGATAATCATCTTTCATTCTGACTGCCTCGTTCCATGCTTCGTTCAGAATCTCACGAAGACGCTGAGACATCTGCGCACCGCCGGGTCCTCCTCCTGTCTGCCTCGGAAGATTTGCTACTGCTTTTCTGGTCTCCTGAAGAATGTAGTCCGAGGCGACACCGATTTTCTGAGAAATCGAATTGAAAATTCCGCCCTGCTGCTGAATTACGGCATTTAAAAGATGTTCCGGCTGAATTTCATAATGATTATTTTCCGTGGCAATATTCTGGGCGTCTGCAATTAAATCCTGAGCCTTAAGAGTCAACTTGTCCATTCTCATAAAAAATCTCCATTCAATCTTCAGTAAAATTCAGTCCGGTCCTAGAAATATGTAAAATAATTTTGATCCGGTTTCAGGGAAAAGAAGCTTTTCCATATAAAAATAACATCAAACGGCTAAAACGTCAACAGGGAGGATTTTTTATTCAACAACAAGAGCTCCGTCTTGCAGAATTATATCAAAAATATAAATATCCTTTTTCAGAGAAACAGGGGTATACATCACAAACTGTCCCTTGAATTCAAACAGGTCACCTTTTTCAAGAAGAGTTGTAAATTCCTTATTTTCAGTATATAGATGATATTTAAAGTTCATCCGGCTGCTGTTAAGACTGTCGATAAGTTCAATACAGTATGTCTGTTTATAGATGTTTTTTTTAACTACGCGCTCGACGTAACCTCTCGTAAATACCAGCTTTTCAAGATAGGTATCAATAAATTCATCTCTTTCAATAGGTGCCGCCTGCAGTACCTTATTTACAAAAGCATCATCTATTCTGACAATCGAGTACTCAGCCGGCTGTGCTGAAGCATTTGTTATAACTGCCGATAAAATGAACATTGAAACAATCATGAAAATTTTTCTTTTATTTGTCATTTAACCTGATTCCTATCCTGCTGCTATTCCGGAGAATTTCTACACCATAAATATTATATGATGATTTATCAACAACATTATAAAACTGATCAATATTTTTAATCCTGCTGCCGTTTACGGACAGAATTATGTCACCGGTATTTAGCATATCCCTGTGAATTTCAATCCGGAAAGGAGATACATATGTAACCACAACAAGATTTTTATTTGAATCAGTATCAAATTCCAGTCCGTATTTTTCCATGATAATTTCTCTCGATTTACCATGTTTCAAATAACTGTTTTTTTCAGTCAGACCTATTTTATATGACTTTATTTTTCCGCTTCTATCTATAACCATTTCCAGAGAATTTCCAACCGGACTGTTTTTGACAATTTTCAGCATTTCACCCTTGCTATTAATAATCTCACCGTCAATTTCACGTACGATATCGCCTTCCTTAATACCGACTTTCTGTGCCGGTGAATTTTCGATAACGGAAACCACACGCACATCATAATTTCCGGATTCACTGTCAATAAATTCATTTTTCACAAGAAGCCCCAGCCAGCCCCTTCGGACTTTACCGAAAGTAATGATTTCATTAAAAACACGTATAACCATATTTGATGGAATCGCAAAACTTATTCCCTGAAATCCGCCGGATACGGTTCTAATCGCGGTATTAATACCTATCATTTCACCGGACTGATTAACCAGCGGTCCTCCGGAGTTTCCGGGATTAATGGGAACATCAGTCTGGATAAAATCCTCTATTTCAGTAAATCCGACATCATATCTTCCGACGGAGGATATTACACCGGAAGTAATTGAATTTTTCAGACCGTATGGACTTCCTACTGCTATCACCCATTGTCCTGCTTTGAGATTGTCACTTGATGCTGCGGAAATCGGAATAAATTTTCTGCCGTCCTTTTGTTCAAGTTTCATCACCGATAAATCGGTTGCTGAATCACTTATATAAAATCTGCCATTAATTTTTTCAAAAGTACACTCTGTTCCGTCATACAGCATCGCCTGAAAATACTCACCGCCTTTAACAACATGGCTATTTGTAATCACAAAACCGTTCTGATTGATTATAGTACCTGAACCGTAACCGATCTTCGAATATTTTACCCCTTCAGAAGTACTTATTTTCTGAAATACTGAAATATATATTACAGATTTTGTAGCGGTTCCTGCAGCATACTCGAAATTTTCCGCATTCAGCAATGAACCCGGAAGCAGTAAAATGAAAAAAATAATACTAATTGCTTTGAGATGTTTATTTCCCGGTAACCACATTAAAATATGTTTTTCCTTTCCCGATATTATACTTCTGAAAATCAATTCTTTCCCCTTTCGGACCGTATTCATAATCAAAATCCTTAAGTTCCATCCCGGAGACCAGGGAATATACAGCCATACTTATACCTTCGGCAATTTCATCCTGATTTTCAGTCAATATTTTCCTGTATCTTTCATTTTTAAGATAACCAAGCTCAATAAAAGCTGACACCGCATTGATATATAACGGGATGCTCCATGTCGAAAAATAGGGATTTCCCTGATACTGATCCTTATGATCATTTCCTGACATTTTCAGCGATGTAAGAATAAATCTTATTACCTCATTGGATGCGTAAAGATTATCGCCGCCGTATCCTTCGCTCCCGCCGTCCCTGCGGAATTTCTCAAAATCAGATTTTTCTCTTTCCCAGAAAGCGGATGTGTAATCAAAAGCGGTTAATGTCTTCGCATAATGCTTTTCAGACCCGTCTCTGAAAGACTGCTCCCACCCTGGAGTATCTTTATATATCCAGTCAGTCATATTATATCTGATTCCCTTAAAATCATCAAAATTCACGGAATAATTTTTATTCAGTCCATAACCGATAAAATAGGCAGCCGCATCATCAATATGCCATTGAAATGCAGACCTGGTGTCATCCTCTATAAACCATTGATTATATGGACTTTTCCTGAAATAATCAATGCTGCGGTTTCTGTCTTCAATAAACCACAATGCTTTCTTCATAAACTCAAAAGGGGGAACCGCAACTGCCGCAATTCCTCTATGGTCAGCAGGTGCATCTGAATCACAATGCAGCGAGACTACAAGCTGCGGCTTAAGACTGTTTATATATGAAATGCGTCCATGATTCATTTTTCCGCCTGAATCAGGAAAATCATAAAGGCGGAACGGTGCATTAATATCTTCATCTTCATCAAAATCCGAAGTGTTAATGGATTCGTTTCGCGAGGAGTAACTTTTTATTATTACACGTCTGGGTGGAGCTGCTGCATATTTCAGCATTATCCTGCGGAACTGATTATATCCTTTTTCCGTTTCTGTAAGTTTGAGTATTTTTATGACTTTTTCAGATATGCTGTACATGATTTCACTTTCATGCAGTTTTCCGTAACCAGCTCCTTCTGCATAACGTTGGAGATAGGTTCCCGAAACAGTGTCAAACTTGTCACCGTGTTTTTCAATCGGACCAATGCCGCTTCCGCCGTGCCCCGGATCTATTACAACGGTATATACCGGAAATTCCATTTCTCCGAAATGTGACGGCTTTGTCAGGAAAAAAACAGCAACCATAACTGCAGCGGTGATTTTTATTATTCTGGATAAATTCATTATCGCCCGTATAATTAAAAAAGGGGATTATCAATCCCCTTTTTTAAAAAATTCCATGTTAAAATATATTAGTTTGTTTTAGTATCAGACTGAAATTCAGGTGCTGTGGTTTTTTTATCAACCCAGATTCTGTTTCTGTTATCCGCTTTATGTTTATCATATTTATTCTTGTACTGCTCAGGATCAAGCGATTCAAGAATATCAATTGCATATTTTTTAGTTATACGGTAGTTGAAAAGCGAAAGTGAATAATTCTGATCAAGTCTCGCTCTTTCAGCATCGTCAAGATTCTGATAAGCAATTCTCAGTCTTGATTTGTTGTCAAAAAGAATTCTATTTTTATTAGGATCGGATTTTGTTCTTGAATCAAGAGTAAGTTCAAGAATGTTTGATGCACACAGACTTAAAATTTCAAGACAGTCAGAACGGTATTTATCGGAAATTTTTTCATAGAAATCGTTAATCTGTTTGTTGTTGTATCTCAGACGTTCAGCCGCATAAATTACGTTTCTTCTGTAATAAAGATCCATTGCGCTTTTGTAACCTTCATATACAGTCTTATAATCCTCTTCCCATCCTGAATTTTCAGCTTTGAAATTCTGGGTAATTACATTCAGAATATAGATGTTGTCAAGGTTTCTTTTTTCAAGCTTGGTGCATGTATCCAGCGCATGAAAACGTGCAAGATAATTTTCTTCAGGTCTGTCTGCTTCTGAATATTCAGATCCCGGATCAGTCTGATTAACAGCTACCTTGCCGTCAGATGTTTTATTATCAGCATTTTCCTGAGCGCCTATAACTGATGTCAACACTGTAATTAACACAAGAGCGATTACTGTTTTAAAATTGAATTTCATTTCATATACTCCTATTTTTTTGTATTGAATATTCTTTCAGCAGGTCTCCCTACCCGCACTATTCCATAAATCGATTTATTTTACTCCGCAATTTCAATATAAGCAACAATTTTTTTTTATTTTTTAGCAAATTAATTATTATAAAAAAGAACTTATCATTTCCCCTGCATGCGACATATTACAATACTCACAAATCAGACCGCCTGTTTAAACCGCAGCAATTACAGAACCGTCAGACTTATGTAAAGGGCTGCCCGGGAATTATTAAATTTCCGATAGTGTATATATCGGAAAAGTGAACATCCGACATTAGCCCGGCATAAAAAATTATTATGAAAATTCCATTTTAATAATAATTAATTCAAAAAAAATCTTTTTTACGGAATGAAATAAATTCTTATTGCCGAATATTCATTTTCCATTTTACTAAGTTTATTATTTTATTTCCGGAGGAACAAATGATACAACTCAGCGGATATGACGGTTTAATCGAAAAAATATATTCATATAACCAGGAGCATGTTTTTGAATTCTGGGACACACTATCAGAAGAGCAAAAACTGGAACTTCTTAATGATCTTAAAGACGTTGATTTTGACCAATGCAAGGAGCAGTTTAAACTCTTAAAACATGAAATTGCAGCTGATACGGATTTTTCACCTGCCTCATATATAAAATCACCTTCAACCGAAGCTGAAAAGACCGATTTTGAAAATGCGAAGCAGGAAGGAATCAGACATATTAAAGCAGGAAAAACCTGCGCGTTTGTAGTAGCCGGAGGCCAGGGTTCCCGTCTGGGATACGACGGTCCGAAAGGGGTCTTCGCGGTGAGTCCCGTTAAAAACAAATCTCTGTTTCAGATTCACACTGAAAAAATTCTGAAATATTCCCGTAAATATGATGTTACCATTCCCTTTTTCATCATGACGTCTCAATTAAATCATTCAATGACAGTTGAACACTTTGAAGAAAACAACTATTTCGGAATGAACAGAAATGATGTCATTATGTTTCCGCAGAACATGATTCCGTCAATGGACCTTGAAGGGAAACTCATTCTTTCCGATAAAAATCACATTTTCAAGAATCCGGACGGACACGGCGGAAGTCTGATTGCATTAAATACTTCCGGTGCAATTAAGGAAATGGAAAAAAGAGGAATTGAAACAATAAGTTACTTTCAGATAGACAATCCGGCGCTTAAAATAATTGATCCCGTTTTCATCGGATTTCATGTCCAGAATAAAGCAGAGGTCTCAAACAAAGCATTAATAAAGGCAGACCCTCTTGAAAAGGTCGGAAATTTCGTAAAATTCGCCAACGGCACTACCGGTGTAATTGAATATTCGGATCTTCCTGACGAAAAAGCTCATGAAAAAAATCCCGACGGTACGATCAAATATGCCGCCGGAAGCATTGCAATACATCTTTTCGAAAGAGATTTTGTAAAAAAAGTAACATCCGGCAAAGACATTTCTCTTCCTTTTCACATTGCCAGAAAAAAAATCAAAAAATATTCCGCTGACGGAATAAAGGAAATAGACGGAGTCAAGTTTGAAAAATTCGTTTTTGATGCGCTGCCCCTTGCAGGTAAAACGATAACTCTTGAGACTGTCAGAGAGGAGGAATTTGCTCCGGTAAAAAACATGAGCGGAGTTGATTCACTTGAATCATCACGGGAGCTTATGACAAATCTTCACCGCAGCTGGCTTCAGAAAAGAAACATAGCAATCCCTGAAAAAGTAAGAAATATAGAGATTTCACCGCTTCTGGCTATTGAACCGGAGGACATTCCTTCAAATCTGGAAATTCCGGATACTGAAAACGTTTATCTTGAATGATAAATTTCAGGCAATGCTTTTCCAGTATGAATGTATTGCAAAATTCAGGGAATTATAAAAAATTACTTGCACTGAATGGCTTAATTTATGTTTTATTATATAAAAAATAAATTAAGGATACAGTCTATGCTTTTTAATAAATATCTGGCCGCTTCAGCAGCCGCAATACTTGTTTCAATATATGCGGCAGCTGCTCAGAATGCATCAGCGCTTATAAGTAAAAGCAGCATCGAATACAAAAGTACGGAAATCAGTCTCATCTCAGACGGAGAGGTTTCTCTTACCAATCTTCAGACCGTAACCAGATATGAATTCACATATCTGCTGCAGAAATCAGAAGCTCCTGATCCGGAAACGGTTACAACAGATCTGAACCTAAAAGTAATGCCCTCAGTTATTGCATTCCGTACGCCATACTCCGAATATGACAAATTTTTTCCGGCTGATCTTCTCTACACAGTTTATGATCTTCCGCCTTTTGCGGAAGCGTCCGCCGGAATGGGACTTGGAAACTGGTTCTTCATTTCTTCGAACTACTATGTTAAAAACTCAAAAGGCGAACTTACCGGACCGGGATTCTACTCTCCGGCTTCATCCGGTTATTATGAGGCAGGTGAAGCTCCTTCCGAAGCGTATCTGTCATTTGCAATGAAACATGCAAGCCTGTCAGTAGGCCGGTTTAAAACAGGTATCGGGGAGGGATTTCTCGGGAATACATTTCTTAACGGTAAAGCACCATGGTATGACCAGATGCAGTTTTCAATATATACGGACAAGATTAAATTTTTCTATATGATCGGGGGATCCAACTCGCATCTTACTGAAGAGGAATTCAATCTTCAGAACCAGGTCGGCGGCATCGACAACAATTACTATCCGACAGAAGAATACAAAGCGGAACACATGAAGACCTTCATTTATCACCGCCTTGAATGGAAACCGTTCAGAAACTTCAAACTCGGTTTCGGCGAAATGAATGTTGTCGGCGGAAAATTTCCTGAATTCAATGAGCTCAACCCGGTTACATTCTATCATAATACCTACGATGTTAATCACCGTGAATACATGTGCATGCTTGACCTTAACTATGTTCCTGTCAGAGGCCTGCTGATATATTCAGAATTCGTAATAAATGAACTTAAACTTTCAAACGAAAGAAGTGCCGAACCGACAGCACTCGCACAACAGCTTGGAATAAAATACGTATTCACGGCATCATCAGGACTAAAGCATTCCGCAGCAATTGAAGCGGCACATGTTGACTCATGGACATACATCGACTATGTGCCTTATACGTCCATGTATCAGCGGATTGCAGGCCAGACATATTACTACGATGTACCGCTGGGCTATGCATACGGAGGAGATCTGATTCATTACGGACTTAAATATGAGGTATTCGCGGAAAGCGGATTCAGTTTTTCAGTTGAAGTCAATCAGCTTCTGAAAGGTGAAAAACGGATGGGCCTTGATGAAGAGACTGGAAAAACCTATTATGACGGAACTGCAGGCTACAGGGGATTTCCAACAGGCACAATTGAAAGAACAAGTTCCGTTAAAACAAAGCTGAATATCCCTTTTTATACACGCTACACTTTTCAGACATCGGTTTACTACAGTTATATTGAAAATTTTCTCAATGAACAGGGGAATGATCAGCATGAAATAATCTCCTATTGCGGCGTAGGAGTGGAAATTTAAAACCGGGAATTAATGCCGTATTTTCACCGTTTCCAGAAAATCAATAAGTTTAGTCTGATTTTCCTTACGCCAGTAACCGGCAGTATGTTTGCAGCTTAATTTCCAGAATGTCTTCGGATTTTTAAGCTGCGAATATAAATCCTCACCGAGAAAATAAGGAATAACCTCATCTTCATAACAATGACTCATAAGAAGCGGTATGTCTGCAATCTGATCGAGATGTTTTTCCGGCGCATAGCGGTCACTGATAAAAAAAGGAGGAAGAATTTTCAAAGGCATGCAGGAATTGCCATAATGATATTTCGCGATTTTTTTATATGACGGAAACGTACAGTCAACAAAAAGCAGATCGATGGAATCCTTATAACTGCATTCGGCTGCGGAAGTAAGCATTACAGCCCCTCCGAGAGACATCGCAGAAATAATTATTTTATAGTCCGGTATGTCCTTATGAAGAGGAATTATATAATCCAATGCACTGATCCCGTCATAATAAATGTTTCTGGCTCCGGCAACACCGGTGGATTTACCATATCCGCTGTAATCAAAAAGAAAATAATCATATCCGGCTTCGGTAATCCAGCTGAAAGACCGCCAGTGAACAGTTATGTTCCGTGCATTTCCATGAAAAAAAACGAAAAGACCCTTCGATTTTTTCTGCTGTGATTTAAAATACCATCCGTTAAGTTTATTTCCGCTTTTCGAAAGAATCGTAATTTCTTCATACGGCTGTGTTATTTTCCGTTTGTAATCCGTCCGGCTGGGATAATAGAATATGGAATTACATGCTGCAAGCAATATTATAATCATTAAAAACATTACGGAATTCTTTTTTAAAAGTAACATGCAATTCCTCCGGGTGCAGATAATTCCATTTAAGAATCATAGGATGTTCCGCTAATTGCAATCATAATTTCTTTAATCTTTCATTTATATTCTTTCTTGACTTTTTACTGTTCAGAATTAACATAATTTTATCGATTCGGAGGAATTCATGAGTGTTAACATTTCAAAACTGCGCAAACTGACCTACTGCAGCGGAAGTACCGGGTTTTCAATACTCGATAATATCATCGGTTTTTATCTGATTTATTTAATGCTGCCGCCGGCGGAAAGCGGACTGCCCGAGCTGCTGAACAGCAAGCCGGTTTTTCTGGCAGTTAACATTCTCGGGATTATCACCATATTCGGCAGAATTATCGATTCAATCTCGGATCCTCTGATAGCATACTGGACTGATAATGCCAAATTCCGCATTGGAAGGAGAAAGTTTTTCCTGCTCACAGGCGCTTTTCCGTTTGCCTTTTGTACATTTCTCATATTTACACCTCCTTTTCAGTACATAAGCGCCATAAATGCGGTTTATGTCGCAGTTACACTCGGACTTTATTTCTTTTTCTATACATATTATATGGTTCCCTATCTCGCACTGATTCCTGAGTTCAGCAGGGATCATAATGACAGAATTTTCATTACATCATTTCAGGCGGTATTTTTATTAATAGGTGCCGGAATAGCCATGATCGGCGGTGACCTTTTCTGGAAAATTTTCCAAAACATAACACCGGATAAAATGACTTCATTTAAATATTCAATTCTCACACTCTCGCTTTTCGCCTTTATTTCACTTTTTATCGGAGGCATTGTCGTAAAAGAGAGCAAAAAAGACATAACAGAGCCGGCATCAGCCGGAGTTCTGAAATCTGTAAAATCAACTGTCACAAATAAGTCATTTTTAATTTACATGATTGCAGTAATATCTTTCTGGTCTACATTTCATATTGTCCGGAGCATTCTCAAATATTATCCGATAGTTCTTCTTAACAAAGAGGAAAGTTTCAGTGCAATATTAATGGTTCTTCTTTTTGCCGGAGCAGCATGTTTCTTTCCGCTGATAGCTTTTTTGTCCGCGAAAACATCCAATAAAACCGTCATGCTGAGCGGTCTTCTGAGTTTTGCCGTAATTTCATGTTTTACATTTTTTATTGACCGGTTCGGAAGTTTTACTACGGCTGCTGCACTTATCCAGATGGCTCTTTACGGTTATCCTATAGGTATTCTTCTGGTAATTCCAAATGCGATGGTAGCGGATATTGCGGAAGTTGACAGTCATGAAAAAGGAGTCAACCGGGAGGCCATGTTCTTCGGGACACAGGGCTTTTTCATGAAAGTTGTCTACGGAGTAGCGGTTGCGATGGTAGCATCAATTCTGGGAATTTTCGGAAAAGACGCAGCAAATCCGTTGGGAGTTAAAATGACCGGATTTCTCGGTGCAGGATTTTCTCTGGCAGGATTTGTCTTTTTATTAAAATATCCTCAGACAAAAATAAACGAAACTCTTGAGAAGATAAGAAACACATAAGGATAAAATTAACATTATGTTAATCTGAGTATCCATTTCCTGATGAAAAGTTCTTGCCAAAAAAGGTTCATATTTAAAAGATTCATCAAACAGGAAGAAATGAAAATAAAAATATTTTTTTTCAGAGGATATAATGAATAGTTTAGAAAAGGCATTAATTCTGGTAGTAAACTGCGGAAGTTCATCACTGAAATACGAAGTCTACAGAATGCCGGAAAAGGAAAGTATCGGAAAGGGAAAGGTTGAAAGGATAGGCATTGAAGCAGGTTTCATAGAACAGAAATCACCAAAAGGAACTTATTTCAAAGAAACTGACGTACCGGACCACACCACCGCAATAACCCACCTCATTGAAGCACTCACAGACAAAGAAAAAGGAATCATCTCAAGTACAAAGGAAATCAAAGCCATCGGACATAGAGTCGTACACGGAGGAGAACATTATGCAGAATCAGTAATTATTGACAGTGAAGTTGAAAAAGCCATTGAGGAGAATATTGAACTTGCTCCGCTGCATAATCCTGCAAATCTTACGGGAATAAAGGTCTGTGAAAAACTTTTTCCGGGAGTAAAACAGATTGCGGTTTTTGACACTGCTTTCCACCAGACAATGCCTCCGGCTGCATACTTATACGGAATACCTCGTGAGCTTTATGATAAATACAAAATCAGACGATATGGTTTTCACGGTACAAGCCATAGATATGTCGCAAACCGCGCCCTGCAGATACTAAGCCGGTCTTTTACCAATACAAACATGATAACCTGCCATCTCGGTAACGGCGCATCAATAACAGCCATTGAAATGGGGAAATCAGCAGATACATCAATGGGATTTACTCCGCTTGAGGGTGTCATGATGGGAACTCGTTCCGGAGATATTGACCCTTACATAATAAAATTTCTTTTTGACCGCGGATATTCAATGGATGATATCAATACCATGCTGAATAAAAAAAGCGGTGTTCTTGGTTTATCACAGATTTCAAGCGACATGCGTGATGTAAGGGAAGCAGCCAACAAAGGAAATAAAAATGCCATTGAAGCACTTGAGGTCTATGCTTATCGCGTTAAAAAATACATCGGCTCCTATGCCGCTCACCTGGTGAAAATGGATGCACTTGTATTTACAGGCGGTGTCGGAGAAAACGAATCAGCAATCAGGGAACAGATATGCAGAAGAATGCAGAATATAGGCATTGTACTTGATAAAGAAAAAAACAAGGAACTTCCGAAAGGAACTGAAGGAATTATTTCAGCAGATTATTCACCTACAACAATTCTAGTAATACCGACAAATGAAGAGCTTCAGATTGCAGCAGATACATACGAGCTTATTTATAATGTAAAACTGAAGGATTTCCAGAAATAGCGGAAAGAAGTCCGGTAAAACCCGGACTTCAGACTCAAAACCATTTGTTTTTTTTAAAAAAACCAAGCATTACAATAATTATTGTCAGCATGATTGCAAGCAGTACAGGATAGCTGTAACGCATCTGAAGTTCAGGCATATATTTAAAATTCATGCCGTATAATCCTGCAAGAAAGGTTAAAGGAATGAAAATAGTTGAAATAACTGTCAGAATCTTCATGACCTCATTCATCTTATTTCCGGAAAATGAAAGATAAAGATTCATCAGTGCATTAGCCATGTCCTTGCCGGTATCTATTCCATCCATTACCTGGATGGAATGGTCATAAAGATCCCTGAGATAATGGCTTAAAACCTCACTGCGTGTCTGATCAATACTTTTACTGAAAGCCGAAATTATTTCCCTTACCGGCCAGACATTTTTTCTGAAATTAATAATGGTTCTTTTAATTTCATGAAGATCTTCAAGAAGATCACTATTGAAATTTGTCAGAATTTTCTCCTCAAGCTCCTCTATTCTGAAATCAATCTCTTCCAGTACGACATAATAATAGTCAACAATGGAATCCAGTATTGAATAAGTCAGATAATCCGACTGCATTTTACGGATAATTCCGCTGTTTGTGCGGAGACGCTTGCGTATAGTTTCAAAAACATCACCTTTTCTCTGCTGAAAGGTAATTACAGTATTCTCTTTTAGAACAATACTTATATGCTCATTTACGATTTCATCATCCTGAAAATGTATCATCTTCAGTGACATAAAAATGTAATCATCAATTATCTCAAATTTAGGGCGCTGAGTTTCATTCAGTATGTCCTCAACGGTAAGAAGATGCAGTCCAAAATGCTCTCCAGTATTTTTAACTACTTCGATATCATTGACGCTGTTGAAATTCAGCCACTGGCAGTAATTATGAGGCACATTTTTAATGACATCATTATACTTGATAGACTCAAATTCCAATATTTCACTTTCATCAAAAAGGAATCGGTCAATAATAAGCTTTTCACTGGAACCGCTTCCCTGAAAAACAAGAGATCCGGGCGGCAATCCCGCCTTAGTGGATATCTTTTTGATTTTTCCATGCAAGGTTTTCACCTGTTTCATATTAAATTTGATTAATCTTAATAAAGAAAACAGTAATTTACAATAAAAATTTATGCCCATTTCAGATATATTCTTAATTGTTTTTAGCAATAAATGCTAGTGCATTTACTACATTTTTTTTTAATTTTATTATGGATAAAATAAAGTATTTTTGGAATAATAATTTCATTCATATTATAATGGATGCAAAATGCTTAGAAATGCAATTATACATATAGTGTCTTTCAATCATACTTTCGATGATTTTCTGACTGAAAAATTATCTGATTCAGGTCACTCTGTTTTCTGCAGTTTTTCCAATGATGAAATAATATCCACCAATTCAGGAATAAATCCGGATATATACGTTGTTTTGGCAACAGAAGAAAACATTAAAACAAGTTTTCTTTTTCTTTCAGAAAACGAAAACACGGCAAAAATTCCAGTCATACTCACCGTACAGGGAAACGGAATCAGCATTTCTGAAAGTATTAAAGAATTATCGACATGTCTTTCAATATGCAGGTTCGAAGACCGGAATCTTCTGCTTTTCAATATTGCATCATCCCTGAAAAACATTCATAAAACCGAATATTATAAACAGAATATTTCTTCTGACACTGAAAATTTCTATGAGCTGGTTAACAACATAGAATATGCAATCTGGATATCTGAATTAGCCGGAAATGAAAAAATAATTTTCGTAAATCATTTATTTGAAAAAATATTCCAGAGAAAAGAACGGGAACTGACTAAAAATCCCTTTCTTTGGCTTGAAGCAGTTGTTGAAGGCGACATAAAAAAAGTCTCTTCCGAATATGAAGCTTTTAAATCCGGAATGACAGATTTTTTTCATTCAACCTTCAGAATATTCGACACGCGAAAAAACATAAAATGGATAAATGCAAAATGCTGGAAAACAAAGAAAACATCCGGCAAACCGGAAAGAATAACCATGCTGATGCAGGACATTACTTCAGGGATTTACTTTCAAAAAGATCTGAGAATTAAAAATCATGCGATTGAATCCGCAGTTACGGGAATAATCCTGTCAAATTCATACGGGAGAATTTTTTTCGCGAATAATACGTTCCTGAACATGTGGAAATATAATTCAGAGTCGGAAATAAAAGGACGCAGTCTCATTGACCTGCTGGATAATACCAAAGATAAGGAATTCATTGTTGAAACCATACTTAAAAAAGGAAGCTGGATTGGAGAGATTACTGCAATCCGTTCTGATGGTGTAACATTCCCGGCACAGGTATCCTTAACAATGGTTACTGATGAAAATCTGGATCCCAATGCCATTATGGCTTCATTTATTGACATTTCAGATATGAAAACCGCCGAACTTGAAATCAAGCAGAACCTTGAAGAAAAAAAATATCTGCTCAGTGAACTTCAACACAGGGTTAAAAACAGTCTAAATATAGTCAGCAGTCTTATCGGATTTGAAATCTCAAAAGGATGGGCTGATTTGAACGATCTGAAAAAAATCCGCTCAAGAATTTATTCAATTTCCAGACTTTACTCATCTCTCGATCTCGAAAACAGTATAAATGAAATTAATATAAAATACTACATTGATGATATAATTTCAGGAATGAAAGAAAGCTATCTGCCTGAAAATAAAAAAATTAAAATTGAACTTGATTCTGAAAACATAACAATAAACCAGCATCTTGCAATGTCCATAGGATTGATTATAAATGAAATTACAACCAATTCACTTAAGCATGCCTTTAAAAACAAACAGGAAGGAATGATCAATATCAGGATTAAAGAAGAACAAAATGTTCTCATTATCAATATAACAAATAACGGAGACGAGTTTCCTGAAAACTATTCAATAAAAACCTCTGTCGGGCTTGGAATGAAAATAGTAACCATGCTTACTGAACAGCATAAAGGAACTTTTGAATTTATTAAAGGAGAAAAACCGAATTTTACCGTCAAAATACCGGTTACATATTACCCATAATCCTAAAATATCCGTGGCAGTTTCTCAACATTCACGACATTCATGACAATTGCGCCTTTCTGATTTTCTATATCACCTGTAACATAATACGGACAGTCCTCTTCAATAAGGTTTGTAAAATTACTGAATATCTCAGGAAACAATACAGTTTCAAATATGCCGGTCTCGTCTTCAAAACTGACAAACTCCATCGGATTTCCTTTCGATGTAATGACAGCTTTCCGAGTCACCATCCAGGCAGCAAGCCTGACGCGTCTTCCGGCATATTTATGAAGATCAGCGGCACGCAGTTTCCCTCGGTTCCCGAGATACCTGTTCCACATTACAATCGGATGATAACCGCAGAGAAAACCAAGAAGCTTATACTCGGCAATAAGTTTCTCATCGCGGGTAAAATCTTTCACATTTGGAACAGGTGAATATGATTCATCAGAAAAAAGAGACCCGTATTGACTGCCGTCTCTCTGACTAATCAGATTAAGTGTTTTCCATAAAATTTCAGGACGGTTATACTCATTTGAGATTGAATCAAGTGCACCGCTGTTTATAAGCACCTCGCAATCAGACGGTGTCAGATTTACACGGCCGATAAGATCATTAAGTGACCGGAATTTATTTTTTTTCCGCTCTGAAATTATTTCCGAAGCTGCAGAATAACGAAGTGTTTTTATTGCCATTAAACCAGTCCGTATGAACACGGAATATCCTCTGAACCTGTAATCACTTTCATTTACATCCGGCGGAAGTATTTCAACTCCCATTCTTTTTGCTTCACTTATATATGCTGAAACAGTATAGTATCCTCCGCCGTTGGAAATGACGGCAGCCATAAATTCAGCCGGAAAATAAGTTTTCATGTAAGCAGACTGAAATGAAACCATGGCATAGGATGCGGAATGCGGCTTGCAGAAGGAATATCCGTCAAAGGATTTGACCATTTCCCATATTTCACGGATTTTATCCTCTTTCAGATTATTCTTTAATGCACCTTTAAAAAACTGTATTCTGTATTCTTCAAGTTTTTCAGCCTTATTTCTTTTTGATAAAATTTTCCTCAATCCGTCAGCCTCTGCAGATGAAAAACCTGCGACAGCAACAGCTGTTTTTGAAACATCCTCCTGGTATACCATGATCCCGTAAGTTTCCCTGAGAATATATTCCAGAACAGGATGTATAGGCTCATATTTCATTCCTTTCAGGCGGTCGATGTAAAGATTTATAAATCTGTTTGCAGCCGGCCGGATTATAGAGGAATGAATTACCAGATGATCAAAATCTCCGGCTGAAGTTTTTTTCTGAAGCTGCCGCATTGCCGGAGATTCGACATAGAACACGCCAATGGTATTTCCTTCAGCCATCAGATTCACAGTCTTAGCGTCATCTGCCGGATTCCAGTTTGTCAGATTGAATTCAGGATTATTATCACGTGCATTTTCAATAGAATCCCTTATTACGGCAAGGGACCTGTTTCCAAGCAGGTCTATTTTAACAAGTCCGGCATCTTCAACCCCGTCTTTATCCCATGTAACGATATTTACACCTTTAGCTGATCTCTCAACCGGAACATACAATGAGAGCGGCTGCGGCGTAATCACAACTCCTCCGACGTGAACAGAAAGATGTTTCGGAAAACCCTGAATTTTACCGGCAGCATAAATAATTTTTTCCCATACTTCATCGCTTTCCGCAGTTTCTTTCCTGAAAATCTTTTTCTCAACAGCTGATATTTCATTTTCAGGAATTCCATAAGCCCTGGCTGTATCGCGTATTGATGACCGCCCGCGAAAATGAATGAAAGTGCACACCATGGCACAGTAGTCCTTTCCGTAAGTATTGATTGTATTTTCAAGAATATCATCCCGTTCATCCCACGCAAAATCAATGTCAATGTCAGGCATGTCATTTCTCTGCGGATTCAGAAAACGTTCAAAATAAAGATCATACTTAACAGGATCAACATTAGTGATACGCAGAGAATATGCAACTATACTTGAAGCACCGCTTCCGCGTCCGCAGGTACGGGAGGCTTTATTTACAATATCAGAAACAACCAGAAAATAAGCGCAAAAACCTTTCTGCGAAATTATCGACAGCTCATATTCAATACGTTCAATAACTGTTTCCGAAAGTTCCCCGTACCTTTCCTCTGCCCCCTTATACACCCTTTCACGCAGAATATTTTCCGGATTTCTAATACCATTATATTCCGGGAAAACAAACCCTTCAAATATCGCGCTGAAAGTGCATTTTTCAGAAATCTCAAGGCTGTTACTCAGACACTCAGGAAAAAACGAATAATAGTTTAAAGCCATTCTCTCAGTAATAAATAAAGAGTTTGCAGACTCGCATTCATCAGGCAAAACAGAAGAAACTGTTTTTAAAAGATGTACAGCACGTAAAACTTTATGAATTTCATAATCCTCAGGGGTTAAAAAAACACAAGGCCCTGCAGCTGCAGGTTTTATTTTCAGATGATCAGAAAGATAAATACCTTTCTGTGAATCAGGACGTACAAGTATATATACATCAGCATTTATTTTTTTCATCTCTGAAAGCAATTCAATATCCTCGGAAAGAACAACAATACCGCTGCAATTTTTTTTTAAACTGTTTATTAAATCAAATTTTTCATTTAAGTTTCTTTCAGAAAGGATACGGTTAATGTTTGAAAAGCCTTCCCTGTTTTTCGCATATAACAGTGCGGAATTTTTTTCACATACAACATGCGTACCGATAATCGGAAGTATGCCGTGTTTTTTACATGCCGCAATGAAAAGATGAACCGCATATAAATTATTCCTGTCAGTAAGCGCGATTTTTCTGAATTTATTAACAGCAGCCCATTCTGCTATTTTTTCCACTTTTGCAGTCCCATATAGCAGTGAATAAGTCGAGCATACATTCAGCGGAATGTATCTGTTCATTATTTTCTACCACCGCTGAATGAAAATCCGGACTGTATTGCATCACGCCCGAACTTCATGCGTATCGAATCAATACTTTTCTGGATACTTAAATTCTTCACAGAACCTTCAGGAACAAAAAGATCCATCTGCCTGTCGCCCGGCATTAAATGTGAAACCTCTAAAATCATTTTACGGATACGTACACGGCGTGTAAATATTCTTATGAGAATTGAATATACCGTATCATAAATGTCCCTATCAACCGCACTGTGTACAAGCAGATCAGATCGTCCTGAATTCTCAATTCCATCAGTATAATAAATCCTTAAAATTATTTTTTTTGCAAGAAAACTGTTTTTCCGTAATTCAAAACCGGTATCTTCCGCCATATAATAGAGGTGTGATGACAATTCCTCAAGATCATTCGAGTCGGAATCAAGAATTTTAACTGCAAAAAAATTCTTTCCCTCAGCGGAATTCGAACATACAGCAGTAAAATCAATCCCCTTTGCACAGTCCCGCAATTTAAAACCTTTCCGTCCGAAGGCCGAATAAATGTTATCATCACTCAGAGTTGCAAGATCCATGAGCTCACGTATGCCGAGCATTTTCATCGTTGCCGTAAGTTTTTCACCTATCCCCGGAAGAAGAGTAACATCCTGATGCGCCAGAAAATCCTGTTCATCCCCGTTTAAAACAGAAATAAATCCTACCGGTTTTACAACCCGGGTTGCAATTTTAGAAACAAGTCTGTTGGATGCAAGAGCCACTATAGGGGTAATACCGATTTTTTCGGAAATAATGCGTTTTATCCGCACTGCATGATCAATCGGACTGCCGAAAATTTTCGAAGTTCCTGTTACATCCAGAAAAAAATGTCCCCGTGAAACAGTTTCAACAGCCGGAGCCTGCGGCAGCAATAAAGAATATATATCTTTCTCCGCCCGTAAATAGTAATTAAAATCCGGATGCAGAATCCGTAATCTTTTCAGAGCAGAGCTTTTTTTAAGAGAATCTCCCCGGTCTATACCTTCCGAAAAAGCTTTATTTGACACATCAAGCAAAACAGAACGTCTGCCTGACGGCGACGCGATGGCAAAAGGTTCTCCGCGGAGCTCAGGACGCCTGATTTCCTCTAACGATGCCTGAAAATGAGCAACATTAATATGAAGTACCTGCCGTTCCATTTCACTTTTCCCGGGTTAATTCTTTTTCAACAAGTTTCCTCAAGGCCATGGCGTCTGCAACAGCCTGCCCCCGTCTGTGATTATTAAAGAAAATTCTCATTTGTTCAACACTTTTCAGCATTTCAGCAATCCTGTCAATCCACGGTCGAAGCTCATCTTCACTGTATTTATAATCAAATCTGGCAGCAGCATCAGATCCCCACCAGCATTTTTCATTTCTGCCGTGAAAACGTACATATCCTGTTTTGGACGTAACGATATCAAGAGGCTGCGGAAGCCCTTTCAAACGCGGAGTATCCACACAGCAGAAACCGGTATTACGATTACGAAGAGCATCAAAAACACGTTTGTTTATCCATTCCGCATTCCGGAATTCGACAACAAGCGGCATGGAATTCATTTCACGTGTAAGTTCGTCCAGATAACGTCTGTTTTCAGGTGTATAATGAAAACTGTACGGAAACTGGAGAAGAACAGCGGAAAGCTTATCAGCCCCGGCAAGAACAGAAACGGATTCCATATAATTTTTTACGGAAATTTTCCATTCGTGCCTGTTTACATTATGAGTCAACGAGTTATGTGCCTTAATAGAAAAATCAAATCCGGGACCGCTTCTTTGCACGAGGGATTTAAGCTGTTTCGATGTCGGCATACGGTAATAGCTGAAGTTCAGCTCCACAGTCGAAAAATGTGACGTGTAATATTCAAAAAATGCATCCCTGTCTATCTCCGCAGGGTAAAATACTTCCTTCCAATCCAGATAATCATATCCGGAGGTTCCAATCTTTAACATATCAGTACCTGTGCTTTTTCTGATACCAGTATACTATACAATTGTATAGCAGTCAAATTATTATTTTAATAATATCTGTAAATTTTTAAAAATATCCCTTTTTACTCCCGCCTGTTTGTTTCTCTTTTCTGTTTTTGTATTGAATTTAAGAATTTTAGTACTTCATAATATAACTTTTTTTTAAAAATGGTATAATTATACTTCTGCTTATCATCATTTATATTAAAAATATTATCAAAAAACATTAAAAAGCCAATTAAAAGAAGTTTACTAATACTAAGCTCCAAACGATGCCTTGCAGATGAAAATAACTTATGTTCATCTTCCGAAAGACGGTATCGGAAGATTCTATAATCAACCTCGGGCTGGTGATTCTGATATTCTGTTAATTTACCGGTAATAATTACTTTATTATCAATATTGCAAACCTGAGTTAGTAATAGTTTTATGACTTTGCAAATTGAAATATCTCTTTCTACGGAAAAATTCTGTATCATGCTATAAACCGATAAGTCCAGATAAATAGTAGTTTCAAACATAAAATATTATCTCCTCGATTATATAACGTATTTAACTGAATTTTTTTAAAAATTTTTCATTAAAAATTGAAAATTTTAAAAGTTTCTTGAATTAAAACGCAGCAGATATCATTTTAAATCCATGGAGCGCCATATGAATTTGAATTACAAATGTCTGATATTGGATCATGATGATACCGTTGTTGACAGCACAAAAAGCATTCATTACCCGGTTTTCAGGGATGTATTAAAAATTTTAAGGCCTGAAATTTCCATTACTTCAGATGATTTTCTGGAATTTTGTTTTGATCCGGGTTTTGAAGAATATTGTATGAACTTCTTAAACTTCAGCCGCGACGAACTTAACTTTCAATATATAAACTGGAAACAAAAAACGAAAGAACACGTTCCTGATTTTTTTCCCGGAATCAAAGAATTACTTTTAAAATATAAAAAACATGGCGGAATTATTACCGTTGTTTCCCATAACGATCCCGATCTTATAATGCAGAATTATATTGAAAAAACCGGGATTCAGCCTGAAATGATTTTCGGTTGGGATGATGACTCCGGAAAAAGAAAACCCTCAACATTTCCTGTAATTAAAATTCTTGAATATTTCAAATTAAAACCATTTGAAGCTTTGATTATTGATGATCTGAAACCTGGCTATTTAATGGCTGCCGATTCAGGTGTGGATTTTGCTTTTCCAGGCTGGTCTAATCATCCAAAAAAAATTGAAATCTTTATGAAAGAAAATGCAAAATATTTCATCAAAAATATTAATGATCTTGATAAAATATTATTCAGTAAATAAAATCCAATATTTGCCTGTTTAATATAAAGGAAAGAATTTCAAAAAATCATGAAATCGAATAGTTTGAAACATCGCGATGCAGTAAAAAAAACAATTATCCAATTCGAAAACCTTAGTGGAGCCGTGATAGATTCTTCATCCGTAATTTATATGCACAAATGCAATTTTTTAAGTTTACTGTCCAGAGCAATAAAAATAATAATACCCGAACAGGCGTATGATGAAATAAACCTAAATCTGAATCAAATAACAGTTGTGAGCTTTAACAACATCAGACAATATGAAACAGATTATATTATTCTGAAAATTGCAATTGAATCAAACTCACCTGTAATTTCAGAGGATAGAGAAATCCTTAAACATGCAGCTGATAAAAATATCCCATATTTCAATTCATTAATGATGCTTAATTTTCTCGTATATAAAAAAATTATAAATTCATCACAATATAATGATTATCTGGATATTCTCAAAAAATTTGCGTGGTACGGCAAACATATCTACAAATATGCAGATGATGTGCATTATGCAGTCATTCATAATATCTGCTGATAATTTTTTCTCTGGAAATATCTTTAAAAATTATATATCTTATCTTTTTTTCAGGTATGTCATATATTTCAATAACAGGCAAATTTTCTTTTTTATCTGCTGACATTCTTACTGCGAGTGCCGGATATACTTTGAAAAGACTAAATACAACTGACAGTTTTGACTTATATGGAAATGTAGTCACATATGCCTGATTATTTTCAATAAAATCCGTTTTATACCCGGCTTTTTCAATTTCACTTTTATTAATATTTTTATCAACGACACATCCGGCAATAGAACGGAGTTCATCCTTATTTGTTTTCTGCGGATCATCAAAATAGTATCCAAAACCTTTTGTTGTTTCTATTTTCATCTGATTTTTTAAAAAATTAAATACATCATCCATTACTGCTCCGGATTTACGGTAATCACCTTTTACCGGTTTATATACAATTGTAAAAACACCTGACATTTCTTCTGAAAATTTTACTTTTGTAAACATTCCGAAATATGCAGGGACCAATATCAAAATCAGAATTATCAAACATAAAATTATTATAATTATTAATTTCATTACCTATCTCCTTTTTATTTTTTTACAGTAAAATCAGTTAAGCAAACCGCGTTTATCCGGCAAAAATCCAGCTCTTCCGGTAAATACGATTCAAGTATTTTACTGCTTTCCATTCCGAATTTTTTCTGGAAAGAATCCAGTTTTATCGGGAAACATACTCTATTTTTCCTGAAAACGAACCCCAGTCTCCTGCCCATATCATAATGAAGCCCGCTTAATCTCGGATGATACATTCAAACCTCCCTGAACATACTTCCAGGATAAAGCCTGCCCCATGGGCCAGGTCAAAACATTTTTATCGAAGTTTAACCGGAACCTGAAGCTCAGTAATAAAGTTTTCAGGATTTTTTTCATTTATAAAATCAGAATAATATATTTCTACTGCAGGACCATTTTTAATAAAATTATTCTCATTAGCAAAATTCATAATCTTTTTATAACCTTCTATCAATTCACTATATTTCCCTTTTGCGACATATGTCAGATATATTCCCTCTATCATCACTCTGAAATTCGGAATGTTAGCAGGTACTTCCGCAACTTCAGCGGCAATTTCAATATCTGCTGATAATGGATTGAAATTTTCAGGTTCATCATGAAAAACAGCCATATATCTTATAAAGCCGGCCTTTTTATTCCGTAAAGTCTGTAATAAATTAAAATATCCGGAGGCAAAGGCTTCAGGATTGCAAGGCATTTTATCTCTTTGATAAATGAGTAATCTTTCACCGATATTTTTCATAATTACATCGTCAGATTTTTTTTCAATATTACTATTCATTCTGATTTCAAGATAGGAAACAACACTCTTCAGATGCTTTATTTTATCATTAATATCATTAAATTTTTCTGAATATATTTGTTTCAGAGATTCATTTGTTCTCTCAGAAAAATATTCTTTAATCTCCTGAAGAGATAAACCAAGTTCCTTGAATTCCTTTATCATATTTGAATCTATCAAATTAAGATTGGTATAGTACCGGTATTTTGAATCAGGATCTACATATGCAGGCTTTAGTAATCCTTTTTCATCATAGATTCTCAAAGCTTTATGGGAAAAACCCGTCAATGCTGAAAACTCACCGGTTGCCCTGTGTGCCAACATAGTTGACGCCTGAAATAAACAGGAGATAACTATGAAATACAGTAACAGAATTAAATCAAGTGTAATT
>JAFGJZ010000131.1 GCA_016928815.1 Spirochaetota bacterium | reverse complement strand
ATGCAGGCCCTGTGTGATGACGGCACCCATGAACTTGTAATTCTGGAATTTGTCAAACGAGAGCTTATTAAACTTGAAAAATATCATTCATCATTGAAAGCAGGCGGCACGATTAATGATGCACTGAAAACAGCTGGCATTTTCTCTAAAAATAACGACAGATTCATAAAATCCGCATCATTATTCAACATGAACAAAATAGCCGAATTGTTCAAAGAACTGTATAAAACCGAACTGCTTCTGAAATCAGGAAATACGGGAAAAAATCTTAAAAATCCTATGACTGATTTAATACTGGAAATTGTAAAAAATTAATTTTTTTCATAATCCTTTCAAAATAGCATTTACTATATTTCAAACGGCTGATAAAGTATCCAAATATGAATCTTGAACAAATACAGATAAATTTAAGCAATTTTCAGAAATTTAACCGGATAAAATATTCCAGGTTCCAGCAGATGCTGCCTAATCAGAACTATCAGAAAGTGCTTAATTCAATACCCCTGCTTCTTTCAGTAAACAACCCGAAACTTCCCGGATATGTTGATGCAAATATTCCATACGGTGTATTCAACTACACACCAGGTTCGCTTGAAAAAAATTTTCTTTCCATGAAATTCGGAAATACAGTCTATAATATCGAACAGAACAATCCGGCCGTTCAGATGCTCGCTCTGATAGGAAGTATTGGAACAATAGCCTACAATAAAAAATCAGATTTTGACTACTGGGTATGTGTGGACAGAAAACAGTTTACCGATAAACAGTATGAAGGTTTCCGTCAGAAGATCAATAAAATTCAGAATTGGGCTACATCCGAAGCAGGCACCGAGATTCATCTTTTTGTGAACGATATTGACAGCGTTAAAAAAAATATTTACGATGAAGATGAAGATGAGGCTTTCGGATCGACAATCGGAGGTATTCTGAAAGATGAATTTTTCCGCAGCTCAATAATTGTCTGCGGGAAAACACCTTTCTGGTGGGTGGTACCGATAAATACAACGGATGAAAAATATGAAGAAATGTTCAGCGCAGTACCGGAAAAAATCAAAAAAGATCTTTTTCTGGATATTGGAAATCTTTATAAAATCAGCAAAGAAGAATTTGTCGGAGCTGCTCTTTTCCAGATAATTAAATCACTCGGCAACCCGTTCAAGTCCATATTAAAACTTGGTGTTCTCGAAAAGTATCTTTTTCAGCCGGAAAATGTTCCGCTAATCAGTCACAAGATTAAACATTTTGTGCAGAATAATAAAATTACAAACACGGTTCTTGACTCTTATCTGATGATGTTTAAGGAAGTTTATGATTATTATTTTGAAACAATAGGTAAAAATGAAATACTGAACGTTCTCAAAATGAATCTGTATCTGAAGATTAATCCTCAGCTGTCAAAATACAGTGCAATAACAAACAGTAAAAACATACCATATCGTGTTGAGGAAATGTTCAAGTACTGTAAAAAGTGGGAATGGTCAAAACATAACATACAGGACCTGGATAATTTTGACAATTGGGATTTTAACCGTGTTTTAAAATTCTGGGATCAGGTTCAAAAACTGATGCTCCTGAGCTACCAGAAAATATCATCTAAAATACCGGATCTGAATCTTCAAAACAGAATCTCTGAATCAGATTTCAAACTGCTGGTAAGGAAAATACGCGCGCAATACAACCGCGGCGAAAATAAAATTCCGAAATATATTTCATTCAAGGATTCCAAATCCGAATCTCTTCTCTATATTGAACCGTACTCTGAACAGACACGACAGATTTCATGGATTCTTTATAAAAAAATTAATAACTCTGCAAACATGCCGTCACCCAGTATAATCATTCATAACTCCGACAGCCTTATTAAACTTATGGCATGGGCTGTTATCAACGGCGTATATGATCCCAAATTCTCGCGTTTAACGATGCAGTCCGGGTACCAGTACATAAACAAGGATATCGCCATTCACTTTCTTAAAGCTCTGGGTGAATTTTTCATTGAATCAAGAATGGAAACAAAAAACAAATTTATTGTTAAGGATGTATTCAACATCCTCAATTTCATATCACTCGACTTCAATCTGAAAACCACCGGTGAAATCAGACTTATTGATCACATTTATTACACTTCATGGGATGAATCATTCTGCACTTCATATAATAATGCAAAAAACCTGACTGAGGTTTTCAGAAATACCATCCAGGACTCTACAAAACAGAAAAAATCTTTTGATGACTACTGTTACATTTACTGCCCGGAACATTATAAACAGCCGTATAAAGATGTAATTTCAGTTTTCAAGGAAAGTCATAATTTTTTTCAGGAATGCGACAATAAATATTCGAACAGACTTATTGCAAAAATACTTAATGATTATGTCATTTTTACTAAAAAAGACAGCAGAGTCGAATCCAAAATACTTACGAATTTTTTTCAGCTTAACACATATATTTCCCTTAGTCCTGTTAAAAATGTTAAATATCATTATGTCGGCACCGGAGACAGGCAGCTGACTTTCATGCAGTATATTTTTGCAAATTCACAGCCGCATGACATAACGGTATTTCATGAAACAAAAGGGAATTTTGTTTTTATTTACATCATAAATGAATCAGGAAACCTGTTTTCATATTTCAAACCTGCATCTGAAAAAATTGAATTTCTTGGAAACCTTTTCGGGTTCATAGAAAACACCGTAAAACAGGTACGTGAAATTAACAGGTTTGCTCCGGTATCGGCCGAAAAAACCCGTTTTTATGAAGTCAATGAAGACAAATTCAATAAAATGCAGCTCAATGATACAGGAAAAAACATACAGGACTGGTATCTGACACAGTTCAATACAAACAGCGCGTTAAAAGCATTTATCAGCGACAGAATGGGAGAGGAACATTTCTATAATGTAGTTTTTCCTGACGGCGTAGAATCGGGATATATGAATAAGGATGATTTCTATGCTGTTACTGAAAAGATAAAAATGCTGAGCAAGGACAGAATAAAAATTTATCCTCAGATTTCGGGCATCACATTTATGGATAAGACTACTGAAAACAATCTTGATTCAACACCTTTTTTTGAAGAAAAATATAAACTTGAAGCAACAATTGAAAAATTCATGAAAATGTAATGAATATAATTAATCGGAGATAATTTATGAAAAATGCCGTAATTTTTTTAAAAGGAATTATAATTGGAATAGCAAACATAATTCCGGGTGTCTCGGGCGGAACACTCGCATTAATTCTGGGTATCTATGAGAAACTTATTGAAAGTCTTCACAATATTTCTTTCAAAACATTTTTATCATTTATTGCCCTTTTAAGTTTTAAAAAGGGATCCATCGAAAATTTCAAAATTGAAATGAATAAAATTAACGCTTCTTTTCTCATGTTTCTTTTTTCGGGAGCTGTAGCTGCAATATTCATTCTCGCAAAATTCATGAATATGATTCTTGATAAACATCATGAACCGACATATGGATTTTTTTTCGGATTAATTCTTGCATCTGTAATAGTTCCCTATAAACTAATCAGAAAACGTACTCTTGCCGTCTATGCAGCAATGATAATTGCCGCATTCTGTGTCGCTTCATCATCCATATTCATCTCTAATGACAAAACCATTGAAAAAGAGCAGACTAAATATGAATTGAAACTTGCAGAATCAGAAAACATAACATCGGCAAAAACGGAGTACTCGCTGCTTAAAGCCGGCATTCTTTTCATCGCAGGCGCAGTCGCCGTTTCCGCAATGATTCTTCCGGGAATCAGCGGATCATTCATGCTGCTCCTAATGGGTCAGTATTTTATAATTCTTAAGGCTGTTTCGGAATTCAACATTTTTTACCTCTCTGCTACCGGACTTGGCATAATTGCAGGACTTCTTGCATTTACAAAAATTCTGAACTATCTTCTTTCAAAATTTTACGACATAACAATGGGCTTTTTAACAGGACTTGTTGCAGGTTCACTCTATGTCATATGGCCGTTTAAAGCATATGTTGCTGTTGGAACATCCGCAGTCAAAGGATATCCTCAGGCGGTATATCTTAACAATATATTTCCGGCAGTCATTGATTCATCAGTGGCTGCAACTGTACTGCTTGCATCAGCAGGGGTAATTACAGTCGCGATAATGATTATTGCAGAAAAAAAATTCAAAAAGTTTTAATCTGCACCTGACACTTTTTTCATAATTCAGGATATGTTTCCACACGCGGATAATTTATCCTGAATTAAACATTTCTATCACATTCATATTTTACGACGATAACAATAATAGCTAAACCTAATTGATTTAATCAGACCCAACATATCTTAAAAAATATTCCGCTGCAGATGTTTTTAATTTACAAATTACCGCATATAAATCATAATTTTCAAAAAATTTTATTCTGGATCTTAAAATGAAAATTTCTTCTGAACGCAGCAGCAGCGCCATTAAAGTAACGTATATCGGATCAGTAATAAATGTCATGCTTACACTTGCAAAATTCATCGCCGGCGTCGCCGGAAACAGCCGCGCAATGATTGCGGATGCGGTTCATTCACTGTCTGATTTTGTAACTGATATTGTGGTAATTGCGAGTCTGTTTATTTCAGGAAAACCGGAAGACGAGGATCATGATTATGGACACGGAAAGTTCGAGACGCTTGCTACCGCATTAATCGGGATAGCGCTTTTTGCAGTCGGTTCGGGAATAATATATTCAAGTTCTCTGACTGTTTATCACTATATCAATGGATCAGAAATTAAAAAACCCGGTACCATAGCTATCGCTGCTGCTGCTCTATCAGTAATAGTAAAAGAACTGCTTTATCGATATACAAAAATCCACGCAGAAAAACTCAACAGTTCAGCACTGCTTGCAAATGCATGGCATCACCGTTCAGATGCATTTTCATCAATTGCAACTTTAACGGGAATCAGTGCAGCAGTTTTTTTCGGGGAGAAGTTCAGAATCTGCGATCCGCTGGCAGGCATATTTGTAAGTATTCTCATAATAAAAGTATCAGTGTCCATTACAAAGGACAGTTTCAATGAGCTCATGGAAGCGTCTCTCACATCAAGCGAAGAAGATGAAATTCTTAAAACGGTTACCGGTGTCAAAGGTGTTTTAAATCCGCACAAATTACGGACAAGAAAAATAGGAAACAAAATTGCTATCGACATACACATCAATGTGGATCCTGAATTGAATATTGTTAATGCACATGATATTGCTACTGACGTTGAAGATGCACTATATAAAAAATACGGCAAGGGTATTTATCTGAACGTACACATAGAACCGCATGTCTAATTTCTGTATGAAACTGTCAGTGAAATATTAATAACTTTTGTACCGCTGAAAAAAAGTTCATTATAATACGGCATATAAGAAGAGAACAGACTTCCGACGGAAAGTGTTGATGATAAATTCCTTGTAAACCTGAATGTCAGATCAAGTCCGATAATTCCGGAAGAAACACTTCCTGCATCTATTTCCGATTTTTCCCGGATAATCGAAGGAGTATTCCTATATTCCGTTATACAGACAACATTCGGATTATTCAGATTATACATATAGAAGTAATACGGAACGATAAGAACCCTTTGCATTATCTGAAAAGAAACAGTGGCTCCACCCGTAATTCCATAGATAAAAACATCATCATTTATTTCAGAAATTACATCTACATCTGCAGCAAAATCAGAATCATAATATTTATGTCTGTCAGATTTCAGACTAAGATGTCCGTATTGACCGTACATTCCGATAAAAACCGGTATTGAAAAAACACGGTTATTCAGATAATCAAAACCAAATCCGGCCATAGATGTGACATTGCTGAAAGTCAATGAGGATTTCACATCAGATGAGTTATCACCGTAAATATCGGCAGCCATATTTCCGGAAATACGGCAGACATTCAAAGTACCTGTTACAATTATGTCATTAGTCAGAGCATAAGCCGCGTCAACAGAACCTGATACCCCAAATGCGGAATCAGCAAATACAGGAGGTTCTTTATAAAAAGCATCTATAAAACTTCCGTTCAATGTGGTGGAAATTATGAAATTATCATGGTCATAATTAGTGAATGGCGTATAACTATCAACAAACATTGAAGAATTTATATTATATATTCCCTGAATTTCATGGCGGACTGTTTTTCCATCCACATGTAAAGACTGCGGCAAAATTTCTAACGTAAAAAGAATTACAGTTAAAATCATTAAAATACGCATTATATCTCCGGAAAATTATTTATAATACAGGCCATATCCCTGTGAAATAAATATTTTACAACATTCATTTTTTTTCTTCAAGAAAAAAGTAAATTTAATATATTCCGCCATAAAATTCAATTCTTGACGTCTGACTTCCGATATATTAAAATATATTAAACTTAAAACAAAGAAATGGAATATGGATCCGATAATTAAAAATAATTTTCATAACATACTTTCTTATTCCCTCAATTCAGCGCAAATAAATTTTCTCGGGGAATGTCTGGACAAAAACTTCAATCTTTACAAAGAATCCGGTTATGGGACCACCATTCCCATTCCACAGCAGACTTCAGCAAACATTATTACCGATTATTTTGACTCCGAGGAGGAAGTGGTTCAGCTGTTTACAATTCTTCTGAGATACGAAGGAGACCGTTTTTACAATAGAATTCTGACAATTAACGGCCGTGAAAAATTTATAAAGCTGCTTGAAAAACGCAAATGGGTATTTGATCCGGATCTTATTCACTTCATGAGAGATCCTTTTTATGAACACGAAATCAATTTTCTGAAAAAAATTCGTGTAATAGATTTAAGAAAACAGTTGGATATTCCGGGATTAATCGAGGAAATATCAAAAATCAGCACAACACTGGGGAAAAAAGATCTCGAATGGCGTATTAATCTCCGGCTATATGACCTGGAAAGGGACAGCTCCTCTCTTATTCGAAAGATAATTGAAATGCTTCTAACGAAACAGAATCTTCAGCGCGTTTCGTTTGAAATGTTCACCTGCCTCAAGGAACTTGTAATAAATGCAAGCAAAGCCAATTATAAACTTCTGTTTGAAAAATACATAACGATACCGCAGGGAATAAATACAAAAAACAACTATGTGCATTTTTTAAACATGTTTAAGGATGAAATTGAGGAACACGGAAATGAAAGGCTCTTTGAACTTGCCAAAGCCAAGGATAAATACATAAACATTACATTTCAATCAACAAATACGGGAATTGAAATGTGGGTCATCAATAACCAGAACATTTCATCTCTGGAGAAACAGGCTATTCTGAAAAGACTTGGACACAGTTCAAATTTCAATCCATCTGATTTCATAGGTGATGAGACAACCGAAGGGGCAGGATTGGGACTGATGCTGATTTTAAGCATACTTAAGAAATATACAGATGACAAGGCCCCGTTAAAAGTAATTTTCTATCCGAGTTTCATTAAAATCGGATTCAGCCTCAGCAGGGAAAACTTATTTAACATTCTAAATCCAGAGGAGCCGGCTTCTGATGAAGAAAAACCGGAGAACCTCGCAGATTAAATCTTATCCGGCCGGTCAATAATCTTTATTTTTTTCCATCTGCCTGTCCAGAATCTGATATAGAATGCTAAAGCCATAAAAGGAATTGAAAAAACAAAAAACGTCCATGTTACGGCCGGATCTGCATGAAAAAATTTCACGAGAATTACAGTTTCCGCTACAAGCATCCAATGAAAACTAACGGAAATGAGCATTGTCCAGAAGGTATCTCCAGCACCTCTTAATGCACCTGAAAAAACAAGATTACATCCGTCAGCAAATACATAAAATGAAACCATACTCACCATAAATTTCGCAAGCGGCATTATGCGATGCTGATTAACTCCATCAGGCAGAAACATCATAACAAAAGGACCGGAAAAAACAGTGAATAAAATTGCGATTAATAGTCCGTACAGAACCGCCAGTTTAAGACCGGAATAAGCTGATCTGATAACAAGTTCAGGCTTATCGGCACCTGAAAATCTGCCGGACAGGGATATTACCCCTATATTAATTCCGACAAGAGGGAGGAATGAAACCATGTCCCAATTAAATGCTATTGTTACGGAAGCAGCGGTATCTGCACCGTAGGACTGCAGCAGCAGAACAAGAAGATCAAACGCGAATAAAGTTAGAAAAAATTCAATACCGCCCGGAGTACCAAAACGGAGCAGTTTCTTCATAACTTCTGAATTAAATTTTAAACTCCGTTTAAAACAATAATGAGGATGAGAAATATTGTATGAGATATAACCGGCAATAACGATAATCAATCCGAATAATCCGCCTGCAATTGTACCGATTGCCGCACCACGTATGCCAAGGGCCGGAAAACCGCCCTTTCCGAAAATCAGGAAATAATTAACAACTATATTTACAGTCATGGTAACCAGGGAAGATATCATAACAATACGGGTTTTCCCGATTCCTGAAAAAAAAGAATTAAAGGAATTTCTCAGGATTGGAATCAACGTTCCATACATTAAAATTTTAAAATAATCACCCGACAGTGACTGCTGCAATGCACTATGACCGGATAATCTGAAAAGCCACAGCCCGAATGGAATTAATGATAAAATTACGGGATAACTCAGAACAGCAACCAGAACAGACTGAGTCAAAGCGACTGTACAGTAATCTTTTCTGCCGGCACCATAAAATTGCGCAACAAGAGCAGTAGTATAACCTATCAATCCGAGAAAAAATGTCGTTGTCATAAAACTGGTGAGACCTCCGCTCATGGCAGAAGCCATATGCAGAGGAGTAAGCCTTGAAAGAAAAATACGATCAGTAAACATCATAATCGTATCACATGATTGACTTATTATCATGGGAAAGGCAATCACAAGAAGCTGCCTTATTCCTCCGTCACCGTTTAAATGTTTTTTTAAAAATCTTACCATACTGAAAACCGATTCCTTTTTTAACAATTTTATAATCCGGAAAATTAAATTAAAATCAAGTATTTAATTATGATAAAATATTCACAATGAATCTAAAAATATTTATTGTTTTTAACATATTATCCGCCTATAAAGTAAAAAAAACAAAAAAGGCACCTCAAAATGAAAATTGAACATATAGGAATATGGGTAAATGACATTGAAAAAATGAAACTGTTTTATGAAGATAATTTCGGATTTGTCAGCAGCAACAGATATGTAAACACGGAAAAACAGTTCACATCCTATTTCCTGAAAGTTAACGGATCAGCCCGGATAGAGCTGATGAAAATACCCGAAAGCAGAATGACAGATTCAGCAAAAGGACAAAATTATTACGGTTTTGCACATATTGCATTTTCCACAGGTTCAAAGGAAAAAGTAATATCCTTAACCGAAACACTGCGTGATAAGGGTTATATAATTTTTTCTGAACCAAGAACCACAGGAGACGGATATTTTGAAAGTGTGGTCCTTGACCCTGAAGGGAATAAAATAGAAATTACAGAATAATTCCTGTTTTTCTCCAGTAAAATACTACTGCTTTACTTTTGTTCTTGCATATTAAAAGACAAAATTTTATTATACGTCAAAGATACTTTTCCGGAGGAATAATGAGAACAATTGCAATTTCCAACAATAAAGGCGGCGTCGGTAAAACCACCAGCACAGTTAATATTGCAGCAGGACTCCAGATTCTCGGGAAAAAAGTACTTGTAATTGATGTAGACCATCAGGCCCAAACAACTTATCATTTCGGTATAGCTCCAAAAGACCTTCAATTCAGTATTTTTGAAGTTATTAAAGGTGAGATCAACTATAAGGATATTCTTATTCAGAAAAGCGGTGTTGATATTTTACCAGCCAAGCCTGATCTGAAAGACCTGGATTTTCTTCCTTTTCCTGCAAAAGAATTTCTGCTGAAGGAAGCTCTTGATAAAATAAAAGAATACGACTATATTCTTATGGACTGCCCTCCTTCACTCGGTATACTTACATTAAACGCCCTTACGTTTGCAAAAGAGATTTTCATCCCTTTACAACTTCAGTTTCTCCCTTTTCACGGCATGTACAATCTATTCGACGGAGTTCAGATGGTTAAACAGAGACTTAATAAGGATTTGGATATTTCCGGAATTATTGCTACTATGTATAGCGCAAATAAAAGCATCAACAAGGAAGTTATGGAGGAAACTGAAACCCGTCTGCCCGGCAAACTGTTTAAAACAATCATACGTGAAAATGTATATCTTCAGGAAGCTCCCAGCTGGGGTCAGACCATTTTTGAATATAAATCTGACAGCAATGGTGCAGTTGACTACCTAAATTTATGTAAAGAAATAATTTCTCAGGAAAAATGATTCGATTCAGCTGTTTCATTCCAGTTTTACTATGTTTTTTTTAAAAATTATTATTTCTTTTTTAAGTATTTTTAGAAATTTATTTACTAATGCTGTATAACTATATTTCATTTTCTCTTTATTTTCTGAATTACCCGATAATTCTTCAATAATCTTATCAAGAAACAAAAGAGCACCGACAAAAAACAGCTTACTCAAACTAATTCGATATCTGCCTCTGCAATTAAAATTATCCCGGCATTCATTTTCACTAAACTCTATATGAAAACATTTCCAGAATTTTGCGGGAAGTTTTTCCTGATATCTGGTGAGACCTGATGAATCAGCGGTAATTTCAAGATTAGCATAAACCATTTTAAGAACAGCCTTAACAAGAAATGACATCGAAATATTATAAGAACTGCAGATGCTTTTAAGTTCAGCATACAATTCCCTGTTCATATTCATAGAGGTTGAATGCATAATTCCTCCTTTCACTCATATATATAACGCGAAAAAAGGAAATAAAATTAACAGAATTTTGAAATTAATCTACTCTATATCAACTGGAATATACTCAATCCATCCAACTCCATTACAGTTTCGGCATTTTATTTTACGTTTTATAACATCCGGGCCTGAACTTTCCCCCGTATATTCACCTTTGTTCTCCTTTTCCTGTTTCTCCCATTCATAATCACGGTACTTGTCAGTACCGCGGAAAACTGAAAACAGACAATCAGCCGCAGGAGACATCTCTTTACTGGCGGAATTTGAATCCGCATATTTTTCATACACTATTTCATAACCTGTTCCATTGCAAACCGGGCATTGTGTCCAGTTTCCCTCTTCCGGCATATTCTTGACCGAGCTTGTAGAACAGGCTCCCAAAAAAATACACAATGCAATTGCAAAAATCAGTTTCATGCAAACCTCACATTCATACTTATCCAATTACGAAAACTGTTTACTGATGCTTTTCTTACTTAAATATATAATAAAAAAAATTTCAAGAAACGAAAACAGAATCCTTATATGGTAATAAAAAAATAACCAGTTTTTTACATCAGGCAAATGTCCGAAATTCAGGATGTAATATATAAGAGTTGCCGGAAAATGAATGTCATATATAACAAGCAGTATAAATCTTGCGGCATTTTTCCGCAGATACACCATAACTGACAAAAAAATAATTCCGGCTGTTCCGGCCAAACCTGTTATAAAAACAATAATGTAACTGTATATTGAATTGACAGAAAAAAGAAAATATAATAATTCAAAGAAAAGAAAAAAAACAGCATATGATGCTGAATTTATAACTATATTTTCGATTTCAACGGTTTTTTCTTTCATATTGATATTAATAATATTTCCCTTATTTATTGACAATAACAATATGATAAATTCAGGTAGTATTAGTTACATAAAAGGATAATAAATTGGAAAACACTCTTGAACTCACAGTGTCCGAGGAATTCAACCTCGAAAGAATTGATAAATTTTTAATAATTGCCGCTGAAACTGATTTCTCCAGAAGTTATCTTCAGAAACTCATAAAAAACGGGCATATTACAGTAAACGGAAATTCTACAAAACAAAACTATAAAGTCAAAACAGATGACATCGTTCTGATTACCTTCCCCGTCATGGAAAAACTTGATCTTGAACCGGAAAATCTTCCGTTGAATATTCTTTTTCAGGACAGTGATATTGCCGTAATTCATAAACAGCCCGGACTGGTTGTTCACCCGGGAGCCGGTAATTATTCACATACGCTGGTTAATGCACTTCTTTTCCACATTAAGGATTTAAGCGGCATTGGAGGAGTTGAACGGCCAGGCATTGTCCACCGGCTGGACAAGGATACTGAAGGATTGATGATAATAGCTAAAAATGACAATGCTCACCAGAAACTGGTCGAAATGTTTACAAACAGGGAACTGACCAAGGAATACCATGCTCTTGTAACCGGCCGTCCTTCTTCGCCTGAGTTTAAAATTGAAAAATCCATATCCAGACATCCGAAATTCAGATATAAAATGACAATAAATGAGAACGGGAAATACGCATTAACTACAGGAAAAATAGTTCAGCAATGGAACAGTGGCGATTCAGTTTATTCACTGCTCAAGCTGCGGATTTTCACCGGAAGAACCCATCAGATAAGAGTTCATCTTTCTTCGGAAGGGATGCCCATTATCGGTGATCCGATTTATTCCAGAAAGCCTGAAAGACACGGAGTTAAATTCCTTCTTCTGGCGGCTACACATCTTTCTTTCAATCATCCGGTCAGCGGTAAAAATTTAGATTTTTCGATTGACCTCCCTGAGCATTTCAATTCCTTTATAAAAAAAATTGAAAGAAACAGCAGCAATGAAGACTGAATTTTTATCCGAAAGTATTGAGGACACCGGAAAACTCGCACAGGAAATGGGTTCAAAAGCAAAACAGGGCGAAGTATATGCTCTTTATGGAGATCTAGGTACAGGCAAAACCCTATTTACTAAAAATTTTGCGCTCGGAATGGAAATCACTGAAGAGATCACTTCCCCGACCTTTACTCTGCTTGAGGAATATGATGCGGAGATTCCTCTATATCATTTTGACCTCTACCGTATCGAATCGCCTGAAGAGCTTGATTTTCTTTCTTTTGAAGAATACTGGGAAGGAAAAGGGGTTTCGGTAATAGAATGGGCCGAACGCGCCCAAGACCGGCTTCCGGAAAACACAGTAAAAATTTATATCACCTATATTGACAGCTGCAGGAGGAAAATTTCAATTGAACATCCTGACTATTGATACTTCAGCATCATTACAGATAATTACCATCAGGAAGGAACAAAGTAATTATAGCTTTTCCTGGGAAGCCGGACTGACTCATACCACCACACTTATGGACAAAATAGACTCAGCATTGAAAGAATGCAGTCTCAGCCCGGAAGAAATTGACCTTTTCGGAGCTGGCATGGGACCGGGATCCTTCACAGGAATACGCATTGCCGCATCCACAATAAGAATGTTTGCGCAGGTGCTTCGCAAGCCTGCAGCTATGGCCGAAACCCATCGATTATATGCGGAAGGTTCAGGTATTTATGACGGTTCCTTAATTGTCTCTTTTGACGCAAAAAAGAACCGGGTTTTCGGCGCTTTATACTCTTTTTCTAAAGGATTGCTTTCAGAGATCATTTCACCGGGAGATTACAGCATGGAGTACCTGATAAATGAATACGATGGAAATTCCGTACTTCATTTTGTAGGAGACGGGTATTTAAAATACAATGACATGGTCAAGAAACTGGCTCCTGATCATATTTTTCATGAAAAATTTATTCCTGAAGCATCTGCAATAAATTCACATATCGAAAACATTTACCTTAAAGACAGAACCGCATGTATGGATTTTAATAAAATAATCCCTTTTTACAGAAGAAAATCCGATGCTGAAGTTTTGATGGAAAAAAATAAAGAATAATCACTTCTGTTTCATTTTCATCTGAGCAATAAGCCGCCGTTTATATTCAACTTCCATCGGTTCCAGAATTTCAAACAGGTGTTTCATCTGATTTTTTCTTGAAGTATTTCCTGAAAAACTCAACCCAAGTATCAGATTCTTTTCAGGATCAACTCCCGTAAATTTTATTTCACCGTAAATTGTAATCGGCTGCTGCAAACGGAATACAATATCGAAAACAAAACCTTTTGCTTTCATAAAATATCTTTTCAGCTCATCATTTTCGATTTTTAGCCTCAATCCGCCTTTGCTGATATCAACAATATCCTGCTTCGCAGACAGAGAAACAGTATTTGCTTCGCGGATTCTTTCCACAAGTTTAAAGGATTCATCTTTAACCTGAAATACATCTTCAAATGAGTACGTCACTGTTTTTGAAATCTTCCTGATATACGCAAAAGGAACGGCACTTTCAGAATCAGTTATATATATAATTGGTACAATTATAATCGATTTATATCCCTTATCACGCGATTGGGATAAATATTTTTTTGTATCATAACCATATATCTGATTCAGATCAATAAACGTATCATTTATCGGTGTATATGACTCCAGATCCACCATATTTTCGACCCAGAAAGTATTCCCGGATTTTTTAATCTCATTAAGCAGAGCGTCTTTTCCGTCAAAATAACCGATTGAAAAAATATCCGCGCTGTCCTTATTAGCTGCTTCAAACTGATCAAGAATAACCTTGATTGTCGTAGGCAGACTGAACATATTCAGATCAATTGTATATTTTGAAACATTAAAATTAGTTGCGACTGCATCCCCGTTATTGATTTTAAACCGCAGATCCGCTCGGCCGGTTGTTGCTTTTCTGCCTGCTTTTATACTGCATCTGAAATAACCGGGACCGACTTTTTTCTCAACATGAAAATCTATTTCAAAATATCTGTCCACAAGTCCGGACAGCATGATCATATCTTTCGTTGAAGGTTCATAATCCTCATCTGTAACAAGCATTAAAAGCTTCTTTTCCAGATCAATTTCATTAATAGTAGCTTTCCTGAGATCAACATCATATTTGATATCAAGTTTCTTATGCAGAAATTTTTCATTCAGCAGGGTATAAAGCGAATCAAGATCTTCAACTTCCTCAAAAAACCGCTGTTTTCGTTCTTTATAATCCGCCACGTCTGAATTTCTCCTGAGAACATATTTACTACCGGTTTAATAACAAACCGGTAGTTTCAAACATATTATACTGTACATAAAAAATCAATTCAATTATTATTCTTTAATTCCGTAATAATTTTATTTTTCAGAAAAGAAGGGAGATTTACAGAAGAAAGCACCTTCAAAACAGCCGTTTTTACATCCAGCGCAATCATATACAGTGAAGGAACAAAAATCAGAGTAAGCAATGTTCCGAACATTAAACCATATGCCATGGCAATTACCGTTGTCTGAAAAGTATTAACATCTCCGCTTAAATAAATTGTAGGGAGAAGTCCTCCTACTGTCGTTACTGTCGTTAATATTATAGGCCGTAATCTGAATGCAGCACCTTCGGCAATTTTTGAAATAACAGAAATCTGCTTTTTGCTCTTAACAAGCATTTTGCGCTCTTTATTTATGAAATCCACCATAATAATGGAATCATTTACCACAACGCCTGAGAGACCGATTATTCCGATTATTCCCATAAAATCAAGCTGAAGTCCGTGCGCCTTCAGCGCAAGAAGTACACCGATTAGTCCAAACGGTATAACAGACAGAATTACCAGCGGCTGTCCGACTGACCTGAAAAGAAGCAGAACAATTAAATAGATGAGCAGTAATGCGGCAAGAAAAGCGACTCCCAAATCCTTCAGCGCTGTATTAGTCTGGTTGAATTCTCCGCCGTACATCAGGTAAGTACCGGGATACATAACCGGAACGTCCTTTAATTTTTTCTGCAGCAGCTTATTCACCTGCTGAGACGTCATAGTCCGGTCTTTAAGACCTGCTGTAACTGATATTGATCTTTCTCCGTTATAATGCCGTATGGATACCGGCCCCTTTTCGGTTGTAAGATAGGCTATTTCACTGAGTTTTACCAGCTTTCCGCTCTTGTTGGGAATCAGCTGACTCATAAGATATTTTTCATCCTTGAGATACCTGTCTTCCACCTGGACACGGAACTGAAGTTTTGTCTCGGATGTCTGAACATATGTCGCATTTACGCCTTCAAAAGCAGCACGCACTGTTGATGCCACTGTCGACACATCTAGTCCGTACTGTGCAAGTTTAATATAATCGAATTTAATTCTTAACTCATCTTTTCCGCGGGCAAGATCACTTGAAATATCATTAACCTGCGGAATTTCCTCAAGAGTCTTTTTAACAAGTTCCATCACTGCAATTGAATTCTGTTCATTATCAGTAATTACACGGATATCAACAGCACTTCCGGCACTCGGCCCCCATCTTCTCTCGGAAACAACAATGTCTTTCAGAAAATCATAATTCTGTTTATCCAGAATTTTATTCAGAGACGCCACTACTTCCTTCGTTGATGTTTCACGTCTTGTAGCGGGAGTCAGACGAATCTCCATGGTTGCCCAGTTTTCAAAATTATCATCCGTTCGGCTTGTAGTATGAGCGCCTATGGTAGAAATTACAGAAACCAGGTCATCCTTTTTTATGCTGTCGATAACGTTCTTTTCCAGAATTTTTACATATTTTTCCGTTTGCGCAAGAGTACTTCCTTCGGTTACTTTCAGGGTTACAACCAGCTGCTCCGTGGTGCTTGAATTATACATCGAAAATCTCTTCATGTCCTTAAATCCAAGCCACAATGAAAACATAAGAAGTATGACAAAAAAAGCGAGAACCATGTATCTCATATTAATACATTTCAAAAGGAACCGTTTATACCGCTCTCTGAGATTCATATACCATTTTTTTTCTTCAATTTTTTTTGTCTTAGCATAAGCAAGATGATTCGGCAGAATGGTAACCGCTTCAAATAACGACGAGAGAAGTGCAATGCTTACAATTAACGGATACACATATATAAATTTCCCCATGCGCCCGGTCACGAACAGCATCGGCAGAAAAGCCACTATTGTACTGAAAATAGTAATTGAAACCGGATTTATTACTTCTTTTACACCGGAAATAGCCGCCTGTACCGGATGGATTCCGGCTTCCTTTTTAACATAAATCACTTCTGCGATTACAATACCGTCATCAACAAGCATACCGATAATTGTAATAAGAGCCCCAAGTGTAATTATATTCAGGGAGATATCCATTATTGACATAAATACGGCGCTTATGCTGATACAGATTGGTATTGAAAAGGCCGTCCAGAAGGATGTTTTAAAATCAAGAAAAATGAACAGAATCAAAAGCACAAGTGCAAATCCTAAAAATGCATTACCGATAACTACTGACAGTAACGATCTGATTGAATCGGCATTGTCTTCAAGTATGTCAATTTCAAATTTCTTGTTATATACATCAGAATTATCTTTCAGAAATTTATTCAATGCATCAACCGTTTTAATGATATCCGCAGTTTCTTTTTTACGCACATTGAATATAACAGTTTCTGCTCCATTCGCGCGGATTTTCGTATCACTGCTTTCAAACGTATCCTCAATTTTCGCAAGGTCTTTTACACGGATTACACCCTGCTCAAATCCCGATCTTACGATTACATCACCCACTTCAATCGGATTTTGAAATTCACCAACCGTGAGTATATTCTTATCGCGCTCAATCGACTGCAGAGTTCCGCTGGACGCTCTTACATTTCGCAGTTTAATACTGGAAATAATTTCTGAAATTGAGATATATTCCTCATCAAGCTTTTTCGGATCCACATTAATGTGAATTTCACGCTCAAGTGTCCCGGACCTTGTAACGGAACTAACACCATCCACTTTTTTAAGCAGATCTTCAAGTACTGAAGACATTTCAAATAACTCACTTCTGGGCGTATCCTCCTTCAGAGGTTTCAACGCAAACCGGAAAACAGACATCATGGCCGGACTGAATTCCGTAACAGTCAATTTGGTTACATCCGTGGAAATTCCGGAAATATTTGACAGAGAAACAGTTCTGTATATTTCATCCTTTACAGATTGAACATCCTTGAGATCCTCATCCAGTTCAATGGATATATTTGCATTGCCGTCACGGATTGTAGACGTATAATCACTGATGCCAGGAATATTACTGATGGCGTCTTCTACCGGAATTACCGCATTAAGCTCGACATCCTCCGCACTTGCCCCGGGGTATGTAATTCGGACGCTCATTCTGTCCATTTCGGTATTCGGAAATATTTCACGCTGAAGATTTTTAATACTGAAAAATCCCGCGATGACAATAACAATTACAATCAGATTAACAACCAGCTTATCTCTTACAAAAAAACTTATGATTTTTTCCATTTCGCGCCTTCCGGTATAATTTATTAATTCTTACTGACGTATTAATGTCTGATATCTCAAATAATAATTTACTAAAATCATTTTACTGTTTAGAATTGAAGTCCTCATCGAAGCTATTGAATTTTCCGTAGAAATAACATTGCTCAGAGTAATTCTTGCCTGAGCATATTTTTTCCGCTCAGTTGCAAGTGCAGACTGCAAAGCTGCAAGATTCTTTTCCTGATAATCGATTATCTTTTTATAAGTCTGAATTCCTTTTAATGTATCATCCAGAGAAATGCGGTAATCCGTTTCAGTCTGTTTAACAGTCTCACGGTAAATTTCAAGACTGTTAACGGCTTTTTCATATGCCGCTTCCGATGAGTTATTTCCGAATTTGTAGCTGAACTCAAAACCGATGGTATACTCTGTCTTGTCAAAATCCCAGGCCTGTGAATTTACATCATCACTGTCTTTACGGGTAAGAGATGCTATAATATCAAAATCAGGCAGTGTGCCGTTTTCTGAAGTTTCTGTGGAAAGAAGCAGTTTCTCCAATGTCATATTCATGATTCTGTAATTCAGTGTTTTTGAAAAATCAACATTCTCGTATTTTTCCGAATCAGCAGCTTTATATATTTCATCAAGATATTTCTCATCCGGAATGATATCAGTCAAACCTGTAACGTTAAATATTTCATTTTCAATCTCAGTCAGCTTCAACCTGCTGGTTTCCAATGACTGCCTGTTTGCAAGCAGCGATGAATATGCCTTCTGAAGATCATCATTTTCAGCAAGCCGCGCATTGAATTTTCTCTGAGTCTGCGTATAAAGTCCGGCAGCTTTCTCCGTATTTTCAGCATTATATGCCGCAATCCTTCTATATATAATCCACTCCAGATACAGAGCCGAATAATAATCAATAACCTGTTTTTCCTTAATGGAATAATTCAGTTTACTTATTTCATAATCAGTTTGAGCGGATTTTTTCGAATATCTGTCCACTTTACCGAAAAAATTATTCAATAAAGGCTGACGCATGGACACAGTCGCGGATGGAGAGTACAGTTCCGTTTCAGATCCATTTGCATATTCCGAAACTGAGGTATTATAATTCATGGTACCGGTCAGCTGTGTACCTGTTCCGGAAAATTTTTTCGATACAGACGCATAGTTGTTAAAACCGTTTGTTCCTGAAAGTCCTGATTGCGAAGCCGTACTGTCATATTCCTTTCCGAAATAAGATGAACCCGCAGACAGGGAGACATCATCCCCGGCTGAAGCGCTTTTTACATTTATTTTATCAGATTCCACCGATAACTTTTCCATTACAATTTCAGGAGCTTTTTTAAGAACCAGTTCCATAAACTCATTCTGTTTGATGATTCCGGTCTGCGGTTTTTCCTCCTGCGCCGGTAATGAAACTGCTGAAATAATCAGAATTAGAAATATTATTTTTTTCATAAGAGGTCTCCGGAACTGAATTTAGTAAAAATTACAGATAAAATAATTCAATATAAACCGCCCATTATTTCAATTTAAAAATTGAAGGGGACTGATTTTTTTAATATAAAGTTACAAATTGTTACAAATTCATTTTTACATTATTTATTTTTAAACTTGAAATTTTACCTTTTCTGAAGTATCTGTATAAACATAAATTTCACAAAAAATTCAGCAGAACGGATTAATAACCCTGTGTGCCAACATAGTTGACGCCTGAAATAAACAGGAGATAACTATGAAATACAGTAACAGAATTAAATCAAGTGTAATT
>JAFGJZ010000130.1 GCA_016928815.1 Spirochaetota bacterium | reverse complement strand
GTTGATAAACCGCCGTGTACCGGACGGTATGCACGGTGGTGTGAGAGGTCGACTGACAAACTAACTGTCAGTCTCCTACTCGATTTTGTGTAAGCGCAGCTATTATGTGTACTGTGTAATGAATTTGATCGTATAATTATTTTTTGTTATTTTGTTTGTTTTATTCATTCGATTTGTATTATATTCAGTCTTTTTTTGAAGTAAATCAATGATTCTTTAAATTCAGATCTAAAACTCTCGTAATTAACTAAATCCAATTTGGGACATTTATAATTTTTTGTTTTTTCATATTTTTCAAGCAACTCATTCCAAAAAAGAATAAAACCAATAAAAGCAAGTTTAGATACGGAAATTTTTAATTTCTGTCTAATTTCAGAATATGTTTCGAATTGATTCACATCCGGGCAATAGTGAAGTACTTTCCGGGTATATGAATCTTTATGCTGATATTCCGTAAGAATTCCTGTAATTTTTATTTTTGTTATTTTTGAAGAGGTTATATCCAGTAAATCTCGAAAAACCTTAGAAATACTTATATTGTAATTTTCAGCGGTGCTTTGAATGCTTTTAAAAAAATTAATATCAGTATATGCTGATGTATTCATCTAAAATCTCCAATGGAAATATCCCTTACTTATATAACGAAAAAACATCTAAAAATGTAAAAAAAATGTTAAATTTTACCTTCTTTTGCTATTTTGTGCTATCATATTAATATTAAATTTAAAATAGGGGTATAAAAGTGAAAAAATATTTTATCATTCCATTATTTCTGATTTTCATTGCCTTGAATGTTTCTGCCGGTTTTACAGCGGTTTCCGAGCTTTCGGCTTCTGAGAAAAACGGTCTTTTGCGAATGCGTGAAGAGGAAAAACTAGCAAGAGATGTATACCTTTTCTTATATGACAAATTCAAAATTAAAATATTTAAAAACATTTCAGCAAGTGAGCAGCAGCATATGGATTCTGTTCTCACGCTTCTGAACATGCATGGAATTGAAGACCCGGTAGGTTCTGACAGAAGGGGTATATTTAAAAATACTGAGATGCAGTCGCTTTATGATACTCTGATTAATGCAGGATCCAGGTCAGCTGCGGATGCTTTGAAAACGGGAGCTACTGTAGAGGATCTTGATATTATGGATCTGATGAATTTATTAAAAACAAACAGTAATAAGGATATTAAGATTGTATACGAAAATCTGCTAAAAGGTTCAAGGAATCACTTAAGATCCTTTGTGAAGCAGTTAAAGCAGTATAAAACGGAATACAAACCTCAATATATTTCTAATGATGAATTTAATTCAATAATTAATTCTCCCATGGAGAGAGGAAAATGACCTCATTTTATTTTTGAGTATTATAAAATTGGAGATGATGGGGTTCGAACCCACGGCCCCCACAATGCCATTGTGGTGCTCTCCCAGCTGAGCTACATCCCCGTTATCTTTCAGTGTTTAAATGCCCTTTGCCCGGTAAATACCATAGCAACCTTTGGATCTGCTTCATTGCATGCGATTATTGATTCAAAATCCCGCATTGATCCGCCAGGCTGAACTATTGAGCTTATTCCCTGCTTTATACCTACGTCAACTCCGTCCCTGAAAGGGAAAAAGGCATCAGATACCATCGCCGATCCTTTAAGTCCTGCTTTTGCATCTACTGTAAGGTTGTTAATTTCCTTCAGTTTTGAAAACTCATCTTCACCTTTTTCTACAGATAATTCAAGCTGTTTATATGGAATACCGTATTTTTCAAAACAGATTCTGTCCGCATATTTTATGTATGCTTTTGAAACGGCAATTTCCGCAACTCCGACCCGATCCTGTTCGCCTGTTCCAATTCCAACCGTAGTTCTGTCCTTGACATATATTACGGAGTTTGATGTCACGCCCTGTTCAATGAACCATCCGAAAAGAAGATCCTTGAATTCCTCCATTGTTGGAGTACGGTCAATTTTGTATTTCTGACCTTTATATTCTGTTTCTGCTGTTATGAAGTCTTCAGGCTTATTTATAACATTTAGCGGAGATTGCTGTATGATAATTCCCCCGTCAATAAGTGATTTGAAGTCCAGGAAACGCTGTGATTTGTATTTTTCAAGATTTTGCATATTCTGTATTTTGACGATTCTGAGATTTTTTCTGCTTTTAAGTATTTCAAAAGCTCCGTCATGGAAATCAGGGGCAACAACAACCTCAAAATATTCTTTAGCAATGAATTCAGCTGTTTTTTTATCGATTGAACGATTGAGTGCTATGCATCCTCCGAATGCTGCAACCCTGTCCGCGTAATATGCCTTCACGGCTGCTTCTTCAATTGTTGAAGCCTGGGATGCTCCGCACGGGTTATTATGCTTTACGATGACTACCGAAGGTTCATCCGAAAGATACTTTAAAATATTCAGTGCATTGTCAATGTCTGTAAGATTTGTTTTCCCCGGATGTTTTCCGAATTGAAGCATCATTTCTTCTGTAAGGCCTGATACAAGAGAATTTCCTTCTGTAATATAAGTACATTCTCCAAATGTGATATTTCCGTTTATAAGTTCATAAAGAGCAGCTTCCTGTCCCGGGTTTTCGCCGTATCTTAGTCCTTTTTCAACCAGTTCACCGTTATCTTCTATTTTCCAGGTTTTTTTTCTGTATTTCAGAATCTGTCCGCCTAAATTGATTTCCATATCAGCCGGAAAATTGTCATCCAGTATAATTTTATATGATTCTTTCAGATTGCTCATGTCATTTTCCTTATTAATTCTCTGTATTTTCAGAATTTTTAAATATTACCCGGTGTCAATACAATTTTACTGTATATGTAATATTAAATTATAGCTCTTAGTTTTTTCGGCCTGTATATCCTTATTATGCTTAAAAAGGTGTAATTGAAATAAATTTTTGTGGAAAGAAATCCGTAAATACTGTTTTATGACATTAGAGTTATTTTGATATTCTATGATATCATAAGGATTCAAATTTAACGTTTATAGAATTGTCTGTTACGGGCAGGATATTATGAAAAAAATAATTTTTATTGTCATTATGGTTATATTCGGTTGTTCCAGCAAAAGAAAGGGTACTGAACAGAATCCTATTTCGATTTATTTCATGCCTTCCTCTGGAAGTTCTGCTGTAATAAATGATTCTATTAAACTTGCCGACTATTTAAGAAAAAAAACCGGGTATTATTTCATGCCTGTTATTCCAGTTTCCTATTCTGATGTTCTTGATTCATTTAGTGATAATAAGGCTGATGCCGCTTTTCTTGAATCGATTGCCTACGTTTCAATTAATGAAAAATCGGGATTGACCCCTGTGTTGAAATTGCTTCATAATGATAGATCGGCGGAAAGGGGATTGATTCTGATATCTTCCAAAAGCAGAATAAAAAACATACATGATATATCAGGTAAAATCGTGGCATATAATCACAGATTATCAGCCTCAGGATATCTGTTTGCATCCTATATGTTTAAAAAGGATAATATTGTTCCCGCTTATGAAATATTTACAGGCAGTGATTTAAATTCGATAGAGAAATTGCTGGATGGAAAAATCGATTCGGCATGTGTTTCTGAAAATACCTGGAATGATTTACTGAAGAAGAATTCATCCATAAACTCAAAAATTAAAGTGTTGGAATATACTGATTATATTCCAAATGAAGTTTTCTGTTTCAGAAAAAGTTTCAGTACGCAGATGAATTCAGAAATTGTTACTGCTCTTACCGAATATTATAAAAAAGCATCAGGGCAGAAACTTCTTAAGGAACTTTTCTCAATTGACGGTTTTACTATCGCCGCTGATGAGGATTATGATGGTGTCAGACGTGTTATAAAAACATTGGACTGGGATATTTATGATTATCTCATCTCTGATGACATTGAGTAAGTATTTTAAAGGTCTCAATTATTTGGCCACGGGGGATGAATGACAAAATTTTTAGCTGTCGCAGCCGGAGGAAGCATAGGAGCTTCATTAAGGTATTTCATATCTTTGTTCTTTATAAATCATACCCATTTGAAGTTTCCCTATGCCACATTTATTGTAAATCTTTCAGGATGTTTTCTTATCGGTTTGTTTTATTCTTTTTTTTCCGAGCGTGTAATATCCGTTGAATTGAGATTGTTTATAATAACAGGGTTTCTTGGCGCCCTTACTACCTTTTCCACATATAATTTTGAAAATCTTATGCTTATGAAAGAAAAATTTTTCATTACCGGTATTGTGTATTTTCTGCTTTCAAATGCAGCCGGTATTCTTCTTATTGCAGCAGGTATAAGGATCGGGAATCTGTTTAAATGAAAAAAGTGGCTGTGATAGGCGGAGGACCTGCAGGAATGACAGCTGCAATATTTGCAGCACGCAGTAACTGCAGAGTGACGCTGTTTGAGAAGCAGAAAAAACTCGGAAGTAAAATCTATGTAACCGGAAACGGAACCTGTAATATTACAAATTTGAACTGTTCATCCGGACATTATAATTCCGCGGATACAACTTTTCCCGGAATTGTTCTAAATGAATTTTCCTTAAAAGATACAATTTCATTTTTTGAAAGCATCGGTTTAACTCTTGCTGAAAAAAGGGACGGCCGGATGTATCCTGCATCATTTCAGGCCGTTTCTGTTGCTGATGTGCTTGAAGAGGAACTTAATCGTCTTAATGTTGATGTACGTCTTCACCGCAGAGTTGATTCGGTTTTTTACAATAAAAACGGTATAAAACTTGTTACCGCGGGTAAAGAAGAGGATACTTTTGATTCTGTGATAGTTTCTGCCGGCGGCCCTGCATCTCCTGACCTCGGCGGATCAGGACGCGGTGCCGATCTAGCTTTGAAACTTTCACATAAAGTGCTTCCGTATTTTCCGTCCATTCTTCCGATAAATATAATTGAAAAGCAGCTTCATCGTCTGGAAGGTATTAAGTGGGATTGCGCTCTTTCGGTTTTCGTGAACGGTATATTTTTTAAAAAATCCGAAGGTGAACTTCTATTTGCAAAATTCGGCATATCGGGTCCGGCTGCAATCGATATTTCCAGATATGTCAATGATGCAGTTCTGAAAAAATCTGATGTAAATATCTTCATCGATTTTTTCCCTGGTATTGATCATAAATTATTATTGAATAAAATCCGCATTTCCTCCGCCGGCGGTAAGCGGACTGTTGAACAGACACTGAATTCTATTCTGAAAAAAAGAATTCCGCGCTATTTTCTTAATGAAATTCAGATTGAACCAGAAAAAATTTTTTCAGAAATTTCTTCTGAAGATGTTGAACGTCTTGTTTCCCGTCTGAAAAATGAAAAAATTACACCCGGTGAACCCCGTGATTATAAGGATGCAGCTACCGCTGCAGGCGGAGTTGATGTGCGTTTTATTAATCCGCATACAATGGAATCTACACTTAAAAAAAATATTTATTTTGCCGGTGAGATGATTGATGTTGACGGTGATTGCGGTGGCTACAATCTTCAGTTTTGCTGGAGCAGCGGTGCAATCGCGGGAAGATCTCAGAAAGGTTAAAACATTGTCTGATATCCGTCTACTGATTTCAGGACAGTGCAGATTTCATCAAGATCATTTTTTGTTGAAAAAACTGAACATAGTGTAAATGAAAGAAATGTGCTGTTTTTACTTGATTTTTCATCAAGTGTATATGTCTGAATATTTTCATTCAGACATGATTTTACTGACTCCCGGATGTTTGGAATATTCCTGAAAATAATTTTCATCGTAATTTCACACGGAAACTCAATTTCATTCTTTTCTGAATTTGACATAAATTCTCCTTATTCTGTAAAAGAAAATCCATCCTTTTCGTATGTCAAATTTAAATTTCATTTATTACTTGAATTTTTTTATATTCCTTATTAAAAATAACTCATCTTAAGCATAAATTCAGGATTTTATCATGTTTTTAAAAAATAGAATATTTCGAATCATTCTGTCTGCTTTTTCAGTTTTTCTGCTGCTATTTTCCGTCTCGTGCAAAAAAAACGATACTTTGAAGTATTCAGGTGATAATTTTTCTTTTATAAAGCCTGAACAGTGGTCAGCTGTGGAAAATGTTGCAAATACGCTAGTTTATTATGAAAAACAGGTCTATTCCCTCACTGAAGGTTTTAATCCGGTTATTTCCATAAGCGGTGGAGATAATGAAAAAAATGTTCCTGATGATTATCTTGAGTCAATTGTTAAAATTCTTTCTGATGCGGTTTTACAGTTTAATGTAGTATATTCCGGTGATTATAATAAAAAACCGGCCAAAAGACTTATATATACCGGTCTTATGGGGGAGACTGCAATTAAATGGGATATGGTTTTTTTTGTAAAAAAGAATAAATCGTATATTGTTACATATACATGTCTTCCCGGGGACTATGAAGAATATCTTCCGGATTTTTATAAAGTTGCGGATTCTTTCAGACTAAAATAAAAAAATAATAAAATCTAATAAAATTAAATTGATATTTTTTTCAATATGATTCATAATACTGGTATTAATACATTTTGAATAGGGGATTACTATGCATAATAAAAAGAAATTTTTAATATTTTCAATTATTGTTCTATTCGTTTTTACAGTGGATAATATGGCTGTATATGTGCGGAAAGAAATGCAGACAAAACTGAAATCAGGTTCTTATTCGCCGACTGATGCTATCCGTTATCAGAAATTAAGGGCTATGCCTGTACCGAGTTCAAATGAAAACTATGCAATATACCAGTCAATTGATAAGGTTACAAGCATTGTTCTCGGCAAATTCCAGAGCAGCGAAGATGAAATACACCTTATTCAGGATACGAATTCGGACGGAAAAGTGGATAACACATATATATATGATGTCAGGAAACGGCAGGTGAAAAAACTGAAGCTTGAAATTTCCGATGAAGAATTTAAAAAGCTTAAAGACGGTATCTTTTTCGGAAATCTTCCTGAAATCGGACCGAATAAAGAAGGTATTGATTATGTTAAATCTCTTGTTAAGAGCAATTCCGAGCTGGTCAAGGTTACGAAATATAAACGCGGTTTTCAGATTCTTGAATTTGATCCTGATGAAATTACACAATACAGAATAAAATTTATTTACTCTACTGATATTGAAGGCGCAAATCTCGCATTTGAGGTTTTGTTTCATAATATCGGTCAGTCAAGGGTTCAGCCTATTATTCCAATCAGTGTTTTCGCTCAAAACAGTAAAGATAAATATGTACAGGCAGTTGTTGATGAATTATCTAAATATACAAGTGAATATATTATTATAGAATAAAATCTGAAGTGTCATAATGTCATAATAAAGAAGCATTATTTTTCTTTGTTATGACAAAGCCTTTTCAGCCAGTTTTATAGCACCTTCCTTTGTCTCTGCTCCGGCAATAAAACAGGCCGGATGGCAGAATGTGGCATCTTTTACACCTGTAAGTGAAGCAAATTCATCACTGCGTTTTCCGCTCCAGGCTGCCGGGAGTTTTTTTCTTGCCTGAAATGATCCTCTTGTCTGTGGGATTGTTCTTACTCTCCATCCGCCTTCAAGTGCCGGAAAAATTACAAAAAGCATATCAGTATCAGGAATAAGAACATCCTGCCATGGACAATATTTTTCAAGAATGACATAGAAAGGGTTTGTTGAATTGAAAACAGCTTCCTTTACATAGGAAATGGCTTTTTCAAACCCTTTTCCTCTTTTTATTTCATTTTCAATAATAGTTTTTGCAATTGATACAGCCTGAAGAAAGTTATCTAAATTTGAATTGTTTTCCTCATACCACACCCTGTTGAATGAATCAATCATATCTGAAATATTATATACCTGAAAATCAAGGTTTTGAAGTCCTGGATCATATCCGTTATCCAGAGCGTCTATGTTCTGGATAAGACGTTTTTCAATGTAATCATATACATATTCTGATTTGCAAATTTGACTTCCAAAATGCCTCCAGACCAGACCGCATGCTGCAAACGGTATTCCGTTTTTTCTCTCACCGGCTCCTCCGGTCAGGTGATGATCAAAATCACCGGTTTCCGGGTTGTTTTTTCCGCCGACATCAATCCGGAGGTCGCATTCGCATAATATTGCATCATTTCTGGTTCGTATGAGTTCAAAATCTGTATATATGAATTTAATTATCGCAATTGCAAATACCTCATCAGCATGAAAAGTACCTTCGTGAACCGCTATTTTCATAATAATACTCCGGATAGTTTTATAGGTAACAGTCGCGTATGGTATAAAAATAATCAATTAAATAAATAATGTACATTTAAATTACAGGTGAAATTTCAAGCAAAACCGGTTGACAAAATCCGGCCGTTCTGCAGATTTATATCAGTAAAAAATATTGGAGTCAGTAATATGAAACGTAAAGTGAAAATCGGTCTTGTAGGTTTTGGAACTGTGGGCAGCGGTGTTTATGAGTTAATTAAAAAGAACGGTGCTGTTATTTCAAAAAGAACAGATATTGAACTTGAGATAAAAACCATATGTGATCTTCGTCTAGACTACGTTAAAGAAACGGTATCCAATATTAATTTAACAACAAACTGGAAAGATCTGCTTGAAGATGATGAAATTGAAACAATTGTTGAACTGATCGGCGGCATCGAACCTGCAAGGACAATTATAATTGAGGCATTGAAAGCGGGCAAGAATATTGTAACTGCAAATAAAAAACTTCTGGCTGAAGCGGGAACTGAAATATTTGAATTATCAAATAAAAAATCCGCCAAGCTTGGTTTTGAAGCAAGTGTTGGAGGAGGAATTCCCTGTCTTCAGGCTCTCAAATCAGGTCTGGTCGGTAACAGAATTGACAAAGTTGCCGGAATATTGAATGGAACAACAAATTATATACTTACAAAAATGGAGGAGGACGGTCTTTCTTTTGCTGAATCGCTTGCTGAAGCCCAAAAGCTGGGTTTTGCGGAGGCTGATCCTACTTTTGACATTGAAGGGTATGATGCAGGACATAAAATAACGCTTCTTTCTATGCTGGCTTTTAACAAAAATATTGATTACAAGTCGGTTGAGATGGAAGGAATAACAAAACTTGAAACTATTGATACTGAGTATGCCAGGAGTATGGGCTATGCTGTGAAACTTTTGGGAATAGCAAAAAGATCAGGTAACGGGGTGGATATTTCAGTCAGACCGACTCTTATTCATGAGGAACATCCGCTTGCATCAGTACGTAATGAATTTAATGCTATCATGTTTGAGAATGACATGACAGGTCCGGTATTTCTTTATGGGAAAGGAGCCGGAAGTCTGCCGACTGCATCTGCAGTTGTCAGTGATGTTATTCAGATAGCGCTTAAATCAGATGTTGAGGAAAGTGCGATTACAATTGAAGGTAATGCCGAGATTGTACTTTCATCTGCAAGGAATTCAAGATATTATCTGAGGATTTTTACCGATGATAAGCCCGGAATACTTCAGAAACTTGCCGGAGCACTTGCTGAAAATAACGTATCAATTTCCTCTCTTGTTCAGGAGGAATATGAAGGAGACCATGTACCGCTTCTTTTTATAACACATGAGGCAAATGAAGCCGGTATAAAAAAATCTATTGAAAAAATAAATACTTTTGATTTTATTAAAAAACCTGTAATGATGATCAGGATTGAAGACTGAGGATAATATGAAAAATAAGGCATATTTTAAATGTATAAAAGGCTGCACCGGTGAATTCGCCCTGAGTGAAATAATTTATAAGTGTCCGAAATGCGGCTCACTTCTTGAAGTGGAACATGATATTGAAAATCTTAAAAAGACGTCTTCTGATGAGTGGAAAAACATTTTGAATTCAAGGATGGGAACATCCAAATGGCCGTATGGTTCTGGTGTGTGGCGCTATAAAGAAATGATATGTCCGGATGTCGCTGATAAAAATATTATTTCCATGTATGAAGGCAACAGTAATCTTTTTTATGCAAAAAGATTCGGTGAAAAAATCGGAATGAAGGATCTCTGGATAAAAATGTGCGGCAACAGTCACACCGGATCGTTTAAGGATCTTGGAATGACTGTTCTTGTCTCCATGGTGAATGAAATGATTTCAAACGGGAAGAAAATCAAGGCTGTAGCATGTGCATCTACAGGAGATACTTCAGCCGCACTTGCCGCATATTGCGCATATGCAGGTATTCCTTCAATTGTGTTCCTGCCCAGTAATAAGATATCTACAGCTCAGCTTGTACAGCCGATTTCAAACGGTTCAATAGTTATTTCTCTTGATACGGACTTTGACGGATGCATGAAGATAGTTCAGGAGGTTACTAAAGATAATGAAATCTATCTTGCAAATTCAATGAATTCTTTAAGGGTCGAAGGACAGAAAACGATTTCTGCAGAGATAGTTCAGCAGTTTGACTGGGAAGTTCCTGATACAATAATAATTCCAGGCGGTAACCTGGGCAATGTGTCCGCTCTTGGCAAAGGTTTTAAAATGCTTAAGGATCTTGGATTGATTTCAAAGATGCCGAAAATTGTCGTTGCGCAGGCACAGAATGCCAATCCGCTTTATTTATCATACAAAACCGGATTTAAAAAATTCGAACCGGTAACTCCGGAAAGGACTCTGGCATCAGCAATACAGATTGGAGATCCGGTTTCAGTAGATAAGGCAATCAATACTCTTATTGAATTTAATGGAATTGTTGAACAGGCTTCGGAAGAGGAGCTTGCAAATGCTTCCGGTCTTGCGGACAGAACCGGCATGTATACATGCCCGCATACAGGTGTTGCTCTGGCTGTTCTTATGAAACTGGCGGAACGAAATGAAATTGATAAAAATGGTAAAACTGTGGTAATTTCAACCGCACATGGTCTTAAATTTTCTGAATTTAAGGTTGGATATCATGAGATTAATATAGCCGGTTTTGAATCGAAATACAGAAATAAACCGATAATGCTCGATGCTGATGCCGGTAAAGTTAAAGAAGTTCTGGAAAGAGAATTTTCAGTAAAAAAATGATTACTGGCAGGATAAAATCAGGTAAACCGGCTGCAAAAAGTCCTTTTGCAGCTTTCCTGATGTCGTTGTTTTTTACAGGGCTTGGTCAGATATATACAGGTGATTTTTCCCGCGGTTTTGCATTATATCTGCTGAACATAATTATTTTTCTATACATGGTATTTGCCGCGGTTTTCGGGATTTATGATAAGTTTTTTTACCCGGCTCTGATAGCATTATGCTGTTTCCTGACAGTTAAGATTTTTGCTATCATAGATTCCGTTTTTTCTTCCCGTAAAAATAAAAATCTGAAATTCAGTCCCTCAGTACGGAAATTTATTTATCTGGCATATGCCGTATTCTCCTCTATATTTTATGCGGGTGTTCTTTTTGTTTTTTTTAATTATTTCAGGATTGTTACTGCTGCAGATAATCTGATGGAACCTTCACTTTTGAGGGGAGATATATGTCTTATTTCATTAAATCCTGTTGAGAGATTAAAGCCGGGTGAAATTATTTATAATGAAGAAAATTTTTCCAGAATTATCGTAAATAAACCTTCAGTATTTGAAATTAAACTTGGCCGGGTTTGGATAAACGGTTTGGTTGCAGAAATTGATGTTCCTGAAGCCGCACCTGGCAATGAATTATCTTCTTTGCTGTATATTGAAAAATATGAAAATACCCGGTTTCCGGTAATGATTGATTTCAGCAATTCCAGGAGTCAGTCGTTTTATAAAAAAATTATATGCCGTAATAATGAAATTATCACTTTGAATGATAACAGAATTCAACTATTGCCGGGAAAAGTATCAGAATCGGCTGTATTCCGGCTAGAGGGTGTTATATTCAGTGAAGCTGATAAAAACATGTTTAAAACTGTTTTTACATCAGATGAGTAAGAGCCTGATTGACATCATCAATGGTTTCAGCATGAACCATCAGCTGTCTAACCGATGATGAATTCCTGAAATCATGAATATATTTTACAAGATGTTTTCTGGACAGAATTACTCCATAATTGCCGTATGATTCCATCATCATTGTGACATGTTTCAGAATCATGTTTTTAATTCCCTTAATGTCCGGAGTTTTACCGGAAAATATCCATGGATTTCCGACAGCATTCCTTCCGATCATAACAGCTTTGCATCCGCTTTGTTTCAGTTTATCACAGGCATCGTCGTATGATTCAATATCACCGCTGCCTATTACAGGCATCGGTGTCAGACCGGCTATTTCAGATATTATATTCCAGTCAGATATCCCGCTGTACTTCTGACTGTTAGTCCGTCCATGTACTGCGATATGTGAAATTCCTGAATCTTCCAGGATTTTAACTGTTGTTTTATAATTTTTTGAATTTAAATCCCAACCGATTCTTATTTTGGCAGACACAGGAAGATTAACCGATTTTACAACAGATTCCGCTATTTTACTCATTTTCACGGGATCACAAAGTACAGCGGCTCCGGAACCGCTTCCGGTTATTTTAGGTGCACAGCATCCCATATTAATATCAATAGCATCAGGTGACAGTTTCTCAATGATTATCGCAGCTTTGGACATAACAGCAGGATCACTTCCAAATATCTGGATTGCAATAGGACGCTCACTTTCAGTGAATTTAAGGAGATCTGTTGTTTTTGAATTATTTCTGATTATTCCTTCAGCGCTTATTAATTCAGTATATGTCATACCTGCGCCTTGACTCATGCATATCTGTCTGAATGATGAATCTGTATACCCGGCCATTGGCGCAAGAATTATAGGACTATTAATAATGATATTCGAGATTTGATAAGGCATGGTTATAATTTAAAAATGGTTCCTTCTGTTGCAATACTTAATGTCATCGGACTTCCTGTCAGTTTTAAATGCTCTTTGGCTTCATCGAAATTCTGTTCAAGCCTGCTGTCTGAATATGAAGGTTCATGATGAGTTAATACGAGGTGTTTAATATTCCATCTTACACCGCAGTTAATCGCCATAGTATATGAAGTATGACCCCAAAAAAGCTTAACAAAGGATTCATCTAAAGTATATTGAGAATCAAGAATAAGAACATCAGCGTTATTAAAAAAACAATCATCTTCATTCGTGAATTTTTCGACAGATTCTCCAATAAATTCCGCATCAGTGCAGAATATGAAAGTTTTTCCATTCTCTCTGAATCTGTAGGCAAAACTTCCCCCCGGGTGTTTCAGTCTGAACATATCAATATCTAGTCCTTTTTCAGGCGAGAATGTTTTCCCGTATTCCAGTTTCGTAAACGTTTTTGAAGAAGCCATTTCTTCAAGTTTTTTTGGGAAAAACCGGAAGTCCTGCTGATATTCAAATCTCTGCTGAAGGTCATTAAAAGGGGAGTAGAAATTTATCACATTCCCGGGGATGTAAACAGGTTTGAAAAAAGGAAAACCCTGTACGTGATCCCAGTGAGTATGAGTTAATAAAATTGTAATTATTTCCTGACCCTTTCCTGACTTACCCTGCATCAGTTTGTCACCAAGAGGACGAATTCCTGTACCGCAGTCAATTATATAGAGTTTTCCGCTGCTGCTTTCAACAGTAACACAGGTGGTGTTTCCTCCAAAAACATGCCTGAGATGAGACGGGAGGTCGGAAATAAACCGGTCAATATCTTCCGGTTTTATGTTTTTTTCAGCTGAACTTAGAAGAATTTCTTTTATTCTCTGCTGATACTCAGTATCTGTTAAAGGTGTTGGTAAAGAACCGCGAACACCCCATAATTCTATTTTCATCAATTCACCGGAATAAAATAATTATAATACGATATATTTATTAATAATTTATGTCAACAACGATTATATGTCTTTAAGCATTTATTTTACTGATAGCTATAAATAAAACTGATTTATATATTAGGTT
>JAFGJZ010000129.1 GCA_016928815.1 Spirochaetota bacterium | reverse complement strand
TATATCTGAATCCGGGAAAAGAAACGAAAGAAAAATTAATGAAAAAAATTGCATAAATAAGCGACAACTATGTTGACATCAAGCGTAGTATGTATACAAAAGTATCCGGTAAAAATAAAAAAGAGAGGAAAATATGAATTTTTTATTTACAGTTAAATTTTTTAAAGTTTTATTTCTTTCCATCGTCATATTTATTATTTTAGATTATTTATGGCTGGCTGTTATAGCACGAAAACTCTATTTTGATCAATTAAGCTATCTGGCCAATGTCGCAAATGGTGAAATTGTATTCCTGTTGCCGGTAGGCATTCTGGTACAGGCAATAATTGCTGCTGGATTTAGTGTTTTTATTTCAATCGCATTACAAGTTAAAAGAGATCTGTTAACTTCAATTATTACCGGTGCATTTTTAGGTTTTGTGCTTTATTGTACTTACGATCTTACGAATTTAAGTTTCGTAAAGGGATATAAGGTTTTTATATCAATTATTGATATTACATGGGGAACGGCTCAGGGAGTTTTTGCCGGCATTTATGTGTATTATCTGAATAAGTTATTTTTTAAATTGCCGGTTTGAAAAAAACAATTTCCTGATATTTGTTATTATAATTGTATAATTACCTTTAATAAAGTATTTTAAAGGAGATTAAAAATAGAAATGAACAATAAAAGGAGAATTGTTTTCTTAAGTGCTATTCTCAATCTGGATAGGGAAAAATCCTGCTGATAAGGCATTTAAAATAAATTATTGGATCTATAATATGGATGAAAATCTTTCAATTAAAAAAACTGTAGCATATTCTCTTCCGGCTTTTTCTCTCGCACTGGTGGGAATCCCATTATATGTATATATTCCAAAATTCTATACTGATGTTATTGGAATAAACATTACTGCAATGGGTGTTATTCTGCTCTTAATTCGAATCTTTGATGCAGTTACCGATCCTTTAATTGGTTTCCTTTCTGACAGAACTGTTACAATGTACGGCAGAAGAAGGCCGTTTCTTGCAATTGGTTCAATACTGATGGTCGTATCAGTATACTTATTATTTAACCCTTTTGATCTTTCTGTTATGGCCAATACAATCTGGTTCGGCATTTGGATATTTATGGTTTTTCTTTTCTGGACTTTTGTTGTTGTTCCATATGAATCGCTTGGTCCGGAATTGATTTATGACTACAATAAAAGAACAACTCTTTTTGCTGTCCGTGACGGAGCTCTTATAGCAGGTACTCTTTCTGCAGCAAGTGCACCATTATTGATAACCAGACTATTTAAAATTCCTGCAACAGATTCTGGAGAAAAATTAAAGTTTTTTATTATTTCAATAATTTATATTCCGGTTATATTATCAACCATATGGTTCTGCATTGCTGCTATAAAAGAAAAAGTTCCAGCAAAACCTGTTGCAAGAAACTTAAATCAAGAAAATATTTCTGTGTTTAAAAACAGACCATTTGTCATTCTACTCCTCGCCTATACAATCAGTGCTATTGGAAACAATCTTCCTGCAACATTAATTCTTTATTATGTTCAGTATGTACTGAAATCGAATAGTGCCGATATATTTCTGTTTCTTTATTTTATAACTGGAATTTTATTTTTGCCTTTTTGGATTAAAATATCCGGAAAATTCGGTAAAAAGGAGGCCTGGTTAGCTTCAATTACAATTAATACTGGAGCTTTCCTGGGTGTTTTTTTCCTGGGGGCAGGAGATACAACACTTTACAGCATACTGATTATAATTTCAGGTATTGGATTTGGCGCAACTCTTGCGATACCGTCATCAATACAGGCAGATGTGATTGACTATGATGAACTTAAAACTGCATCAAGAAGAGAAGGGCAATATATTGGAATCTGGTCAGTATCGAAGAAACTGGCAGCTGCAGTTGGCATAGGTGCAGGTTTGGCAATACTCGGTATGGTTGGATATAAGCCAAATGAAGCTCAAAACCCGCAGGTTGTTTTTACACTGCGGGTACTGTATGCGCTGGTGCCCTGTTTGTTCAATTTAATAGCACTTATTATAGCCAGTTATTATCCAATAGATGCAAAAACTCACAAAAAAATCAGAGAAGATATTAAAAAAACAAAATAAATCAGATAAATATCAAATAGATATGCAGTATATAAAAATAAAGTAAAATCACATGCGCATGACTGCTTGCTGTTTTCTATCCGCGATGATTTGAAAAATTTACTTTAAGAAATAGAGTAAAATTTAATATCAATTGAATGTTCTCCATATCTTTTCATTAAAGAAATTAATATGCCTGTTATTGACACTCTGGATTTTTGATTATGGCAATTACTGGATTTTCTATTCAAATATAATTTGAATTATTGAAGTATTTAAGAATTATAAATAACGATCTTGACACAGGTATGCATGTGTAAGAATGTTATTTTCAAATAATGAGGGTTGTTGAAAAATGAAAGAATTTATTAAAATAGCAAAACAGATTAATGAGAAATTCAAACCGGTTCTTAATGAAATCAGGGAAAAATATAAAGATGATCCGTATGAATATGTGCAGCAGCTTGATAAACTTGATAATGTTATAGGTGATCTGATTGCTGAATATGAACTCTGGCAGAACTGTCCGGAAGGTTCAAATATTGACAACCGTTCCATTCCTTCCTGTCAGCTTCTGGATAGGGAAATCGCAAAGGCCCAAAATTCACTTCTCGATTCATATTTAAACGGTAAGTATTCTTTTGACGAAATAAAAGACTATGTAATTGATTACCCTGTTAAGTTTCACATGCTTGCAAAAATGAAGGACAGAGAGGTTTTTCAGTTTGTTTTCCGAAAGGCGGAAGAACAGCTTCAGCTGTCAGACTATAATTGCCGGACGGAATGGATATATCTGCTTTATGAATTTTCAGATACTGAAGAATTTCTAAATGATATAAAAGGTTTTCTTGAAACTTCATTTGATAGACTGAAAGCAGCCGCAATTAATAGTTCAAATGAAAAACTTATCAATCATGTTGCATATAATGCACTTTGCCGGCTGACAGGCAGACTTGGGGCTGAGGAACTTGGAGACGTGCTCATGAAAGCTTTTGAGTTCGCAATTCAGAAGGAAAATTTTGAAAGTGAAGAGCTTGAAGAAATCGCTGATTTTTATGAACTTAATCTTACAGCCGGTACTGCTGCGGTTGGACTCTCTGTTTTAAATTTCAGTAGAGATCTTTCACCTTTAGATACATTTATTGAAAATTATGAATGGCGTTATCCGGGAGATCAGTTTGTAATGGAAGTCCGGTATGCAAAGTGGATGTTGACTGAAGACACTGCCGGGCCTCTTGAATACCTGAAAGATCCTGAAAATAAAAGGGGACTGGCATATGCTGTTTGCGCACTTGCCGATCTTGGTGCCGTCTTTACGCTTGAAACAGTAAGACAGCGCATGGAGTCAGTGGAGAATCCCATAAGTCTTGAAGTTTTCAGGGAGGCAGTTAAAAGGCTTGAAAGCGGATTTGTACCCGGCAAGAAAGACAGGATGATCTGGATGTTCGGTAATTCGACATCTACTGAAACGGCTCTTGGCGGTGAAAGTTCAAATGTATTTGTTGCACGTGCAAGAGCTGCGGAAAATGATCCTGAAATCGGAAGGATTTTTGAAGTTGATGATTCTGCGGAGGATGATATTCAGCAGACAGCTTTTTCCGGCCTTTGACAATAGATATGCAGTATATATAAGTACAGTAAAAACACACGTGCATGACTGTTTGCAGAATTTCCAATATCCGGAAATTTCCCAAAAAAGAATGAAAGGAATTTTTACTTTTTAAAATGTTTTCAGTATATTTCTGCTGTTATCATCTTATTGAACAGGAGTTTCTGAAATGAACAGAACAATTACCCTTCCGCCGCTCCGGATAGAAATGGAATTTCCGCTTATGAAAGCTCTGGCTGCCCGCCGTACTAAACGGAAATGGACTCAGTCTGAATTTACAGATCAGGAATTATCAAATCTTTTATGGGCAGCCTGCGGAATTACCCATCCCGCATCAAAGAAAAGCAAAAGCAGAAGAACGGCTCCGTCCGCATGCAACTCGCAGGAAATAAGCGTCTACATTGCCCTGCCGTACGGTCTTTACCGGTATGATGAAAAAGATCATTTGCTGATTGAAATTTTTACCCAAGACATCAGGGGATACATCCGTACCCGGAAAATGATGAAGACGGCTCCTGCCGGACTGATTTATGTTTCAGACCATTCGAAGTTCAGTTCATTCATATTTAAGGATGATGAAAGAAAAAGGATTACTTCGGCGGTTGATACGGGATTTATAAGCCAGAACGTTTATCTGTATGCAGCTGCCGCAAAGATGAATACTGCGGTTTTGGGTCTGGTGGACCGCGGGAAATTACATGAAATTATGGGACTTAAAGAGTGTGAAAAAATCGTCTATACCCAGGCAATAGGGAAGGCGTGACTTTCAGGTTATATATTCAGCGGCAAAGACTGCATCGTAGAAATGATGCAGTCAGAAGAAAGCCGCTGAAAGTGTTCTTTATTTTACAAGATTCTGAACGCTGTCGAATTTTTTCAGAATATCCTCTCCGGGTTTTTCAGTAAGGAGACTGACGGTTACTATTGCAATAAATGCCAGTATGAATCCGGGAAGTAGTTCGTAAAAATATTCACCTTCAATGTGAACAAAGTTTTTAACGGTGAAAATGGCAAGTGATCCTGTTACCATTCCGGCGAGAGCTCCCCATTTCGTTGTTTTTTTCCAGCAAAGGGAAAGTATGATGAGAGGACCGAATGTAGCGCCGAAACCGCCCCATGCATATCCGACCATCGAAAGAATGTTTCCTGAATCAGTTAAGGCTATCAGGAAAGCGAGAAGAGCGAATCCGGCTACGCCTGAACGGCTTATCCATTCCTTGACCCTGTCGTCCTTTTTCTGAAAATACGGAATATCTTCGGTCAATGATGAAGTAAGTACCAGCAGCTGGGAATCGGCGGTTGACATTACTGCTGCAAGAACAGCCGCCAGGACAAACCCTGCAAACACCGGATGAAATAATGCGCTGGTAAGAGCCAGAAAAATTCTTTCGGAGTTGCCGTCTGTTCCTGAAACTCCCGGTAAAGGAGAAACAGCGTTGTAGCCGAGCCCGATTATTCCGATTGAAACAGCAAGAGTTAAACAGAGAATCATCCATGTTGTTCCTATTCGTCTGGCCTTAGGCACGGATTGGATGTTTTTAATTCCTATGAAACGGGCGAGTATGTGAGGCTGTCCGAAATATCCGAACCCCCAGGCCATGAGAGAAGCGCCTGTTATGAAAGATGTTGATATGCTGAACGCTTTCGGATTTGCCGCAAGAATATCAGCTGCGGAACTGCTCATTTCTGCATATCCCAGAAGAGCGCAGAAGGTCAGAGCTCCAAGCATCAGCAGACCCTGAATAAGGTCAGTCCAGCATACTGCCAGATATCCTCCGAGAAAAGTATAGGACACGATTACGGCTGTGGTAATTATTAAGGAAAGGTTTTCACTCGCATTGAAAGTGTGTGCAAACAGAAGTGTACCTCCCTTCAGACCTGAAGCGACATATAATGTGAAAAAGAACAATATGGCCAGAGTTGAAACGGTTTTAAGAAGACCTGACTCGTCACCGAATCTTTTTGAAATATATGAAGGCAGAGTCAGAGCCCCCAGACTTTCGGTAAAGGCGCGAAGTCTGGCCGCAACGATAAGCCAGTTCACATACGCTCCCAGTATAAGTCCCAGTGAAATCCAGAGACCTTCGACCATGCCTCCCGCAAAAACAGCACCGGGAAGACCCAGAAGAAGCCAGCTTGACATGTCCGATGCGCCTGCGCTTATTGCAGTGACAAACGGTCCTAATTTGCGTCCGCCAATGAGAAAATCTTCGGAGCTGCCGGCACGTTTCATGGACAAATAGCCGATAACGAGCATAAGAAACAGATACAGTCCGAATTCGAAATATAAAACAGTCATGTAAAACCCCTTGTTTGAACTTTTCTATAAGAAAATTAAATTTAAAAATTTCTGTCAATTAAAAACAGATATCTATTTGCAGAGGCATAAAAAGAAAATAAATCATTGATAAAAAAATTCTGCTGGATTATAATTAATTCATTATCTTTTAATCGGTAGGGCTGAGAATGATGTCATCAAAAAAGTTTTATTAAAAACCGGGATTCTGCTTCTTCTGGCTGTCCTGCTTCATTTTTCAGAGGGATCGGGAAATTTAACCTCAAGTCTGGCCGAGCTGTCCGGTCAGGCTGACTCACCGGAGTCCGGTACTTTAATGGATCTTGTAAAGGCAATAGACCTCTATGAGGATGAAGAAATCAAGAATAATAATGACCGTCAGCCTTGAGTTTAATAAATTGGAAACTGCTGCTTTCAGGCAATATAAAACCAATTGCCTGAAAGCAGCTTTGCAATTGTTTATCAGCTATTGGAGGATATCGCGCTTATTATTTTACTCAGAGCATCATGGACTGGTGTTGCCGGACGACCGAGAAGTTTTTCAAAGTCATTGCTTTCAATTGCAAGTTCGCCTTCTCTGATATTTTTCTGAATATCCAGAAGAAAAAGAACGAGAAAATCAGGAGCTCCTGCCCATTTAATGATTTCAGCATATTTAACGTCATCTACTTTCAGAACCGGGATTGTCTTTCCTGTAACTGCTTCAAGATCTGATACCAGTTCCTCCTGAGTTAATAATTTACCTGAAAGCTCATAGATTTTATTTTCATGATTTTTTCCTGCCATAACTGCTGATGCTGCTTCTGCATAGTCCTGCTGTAATGCCCAGCCGACCTTACCCGTTTCGGCAGATGTGACCCACGGATTTCCGGCTAATGCCCCTTTGATGCCCTGAATTTCATTTTCGAGATACCAGTTATTTCTCAAAAACGTATATGGAATACCTGTTTTAATGATAGCATTTTCAGTAGTTTTGTGCACAATACCAAGTGAGAGTTTATTCTGCTGAGCATTTACCACACTGGTATATGCAATAAAACCGACATTTGCCTGTTGAGCTGCAGAAACCGCATTTAAATGCTGCCGGATTCTTGTGTCATTGTCACCGTCTGTGGATATGATTAATAGTCTGTCTATACCGGCAAAAGCCTTGTCTAATGTTTCAGGCTGATCAAAATCGCCATGCCTGACATCTATACCCAGATTTTTTAAATCCTCCGCTTTTGCAGGATTCCGTACACTGACAGCCAGCTGATCCGGCGGTACGGATTTCAATAGCGATTCAACTACTTTTCTGCCTAATTTTCCTGTTGCGCCCGTAACTAATATTTTCATTTTTTTATCCTTTCAATTCTTTATATTTATTTACATGATGAGACTGAGTTATCAGACTGTTTTTATGACTGCATTTATATTTTACCGCAGTCAGAATGTACTTCTAATTAAATTATGATTTTAATACATAATCAGGTTATCTTTATAAAATCCAAACAGACTGTTTATTCCGATTTGTTATTCCAACTGAAAAAGCTGTCTCCATTTGTTCGTGGAAAAATTAATTTTCTTGTTTTATTTAAATTGTATGGTTTAATTGCAGAAATGATGAATACGGTCGGATATTTGAATCATGTATCGTCGGCGATTATGATATTAATTACACATTGCGTGTATGCCGGGTCAGGTGCAAATGGGGGATATTAAATGAAAAATAACAGGTTATTTCTATTACTCGTTTTAATCTCCGTTTTTACGGTTTCATGTAAGGATGAAAACAATAAACTTATTTTTCCTTTTCAATTACTTGAATTTGAAAATAACAACTATACTGTTGTAAATATAGTTAACGAACCGGGATCCGGTTCAGGGACATTCATTTTAAATGATCAATCAAAAATTAAGCAGCTCTGCGACAGTGCCTATATTGTTGACCTTGAAAAGTATCATTATACAACACCTCAGTGTAAATTAATTATATATAAAAATGATGCATTATACTCAAGCATACTCTATAATAGCAGTAAGGATATAAATTTCCAGGGGTATGAATCATTCTTCATTCAGGTTGATCTCTCTGCTGAACATTTCACTGACAAACTGCCGGAAGGTATTGTATGGTAACAATCAGAACTGCTCACAGCGGGGAATATGAGATTACGCCTTCGGCTTTATCCGAATTGCCTTTGCTCCGTTTCGCATGAGTGTAATGCGTAAGAAGATACAGCTGTTAAATGCCGATGTTCATATATATACTGCCCGGGCATCAGGCTGCCGGGCCCGAATAAAAGGAGGTTGTTTATGAGTTATACCGGAATTGGAGCTGACCCGAATGCCATAGCACCCTGTGAAAAATATGACCATATTGTTTTCCTGAAAAATGTTGTCAGGAATCCCAACATTCAAATCGGTGATTTCACATATTACAGTGATCTGGTGAATGACCCGAGGGATTTCGAAAAAAACAATGTGTTATATGTCGATGACCTGTGTCAGGACAGGCTGATCATCGGAAAGTACTGTTCAATCGCTTCCGGAACGAAATTTCTAATGAATGCAAGCAATCATAAAATCGATGCATTTACCGTGTATCCGTTTAAAATATTCAATGTAAAAGGATGGGGTGACGGATCCAGATCAATCGATGATATAACATATAAAGGAGATACGGTTGTTGGAAATGATGTCTGGCTGGGATATCAGGCAACTGTATTACCGGGAGCCAGAATTGGCAACGGCGCCATTATCGGAGCAAATGCACTTGTTACCGGAACAATACCGCCTTATTCAATTGCTGCAGGGAATCCTGCAAAAGTTAAAAAAATGAGATTTGACGACAAGGTGATTGAAACACTTGAAAGAATCAGATGGTGGGATTGGGAACCGGAAAAGGTTGCATCAAGCGTAAGTATATTAACCGGCGGTAACGCTGAAGAGCTTGAAAAACTGCTATAGAAAGACCTTTGCTCTTTCTCCGCTCACTCGAACCGGTTTGTGTGTGCTCAAACGCAAAATATTTCCCGGTGTTTATTTATACCATGAAGAATGTTCATTCCATGTGACATCCTCCGGGAAAGATTGCATGCAAAAAAAAACGACGATCTAACGCTGTTAATGCCTTACAACGGATTACGGAAACTGTTCAGGTTGAGAATTTATTTAAAATCTTTTCAGACAGAAATGAGTCTGTCCATATTTATTCGTGAAAATAAATTAATTATCTTGTATTATTTTAAATTACAGGTGAAAATTGTTGAAACGATGAAGTGCATTGCGTTTTGCCTGCGATTATGGTATTGATTACGCATTGCGTATATATTGAGTTAAGCGACATATTTTTTTCAAATGGATGTCAATAATAAAACATGTTTTTAAAAATTAATAAAAGTAACCAAGAACTATTAGCTAAAGAAAACGGTATTGTGTTTTTTTTGTCTTTAGATATACAAAATTCAACAAAATACAAATTATCTGATCCTATTACATGGATGTTTGATTTTGAATATTTTTTTCAAAAAGTAAGAGAATATTTTAGTCAAATTACAAATTGTTTCATATGGAAAGAATTGGGTGATGAAATCATATTAGTCTTTTTTCCAAAATCAATTGATGACTTAAAAAAAATATTAGATATTGCAATTGAAACTTCATTAAATAAAAATGAATACAGAAAAATATTAACAGATATTAATTTAAATTATAAAACAACTTTATTTTGTACTGGATACTCTGAACCTGAACCTTTCTGCATATTAAATTCGAAAAAGAATAGAAGTGACATCTCAAAACATAATGAGTTTATAAAATCAGGTTATTCAACACATAGAAATCATAGATCTATACACCTTCCAAATGGTCCATCAGATGGACAACCAAGTTCTTGTATAATCGGAAGTGTAAAAATGTATGACTTTTTAGGTCCAGATATTGATACAGGATTTAGAATCAATAAATATTCTAAAGCGTATACATTAAATGTTTCAGATAAAGTTGCCTATTTATTTTCAAAATTATTTCCTACAAGTTATGGATTCAAATTAAACAAAAAGAAAAAGTTAAAAGGTGTATGGAATAATAAAAAATACCCAATAATTAACTACACTCAAAGTAACAAAGGAGCTTCTTTTTTAGAAAAAATTTACATAAGAAATAATAAATTGGTGCAAATGAATAATTTTGTAGAAAAAGTTAAGAGTGAACTAACTCAGTAAAATGAAAAAAATACGGCGCATAACAAAGCATTAACTCTGCGTCGCAAGCTCCTTGGCCTTCGGCAAATTGCCAACTTAAATCTGTCAAAAAATAGTTGCTTAAAATTAGCACATATTCTAATATTACTTAATGCATAAATGGCAACTTCGTACAACAAATCGTAACAGCTCCGGTCGTCACCCAGTAGAGCTGGGTTCCGGTCCTCGGCCTGGCGGCACATTGCATTTTGTCATGGTTTTGTGCATGCGCACAAACCGCGCCAACCACTAAAGCGGACATGCAACGTCAGTTACGATAAACGTTATGCAAAACTATTTTTACAAATTGGATAAAAAGTGAAAAAATACGAAAAAATAAATGAAATACCAATTGGCGGTTTAGTAGCTATTGGATTTGATTCTAATGAAAAGTATTTATTATTGATAACTCATAGTGGAAGGGGACTATTTGAAATAAAAACCATGAATAAAATAGCAAGGGATTATGAAGTTATGTATCCTAATAATTCTGAAATCAAAGGTATAGGTATTCTTCAAGAAGAAATTATCAAAGTCTATGAATTTGAGTTTAACAACAAATTAGAAATTTATACAAAATCAAATAAATATAAGTTTGTTGCGGAATCTGATAGCATTGAATGTTTTAAGGTTCTGTTGTAGGAAAAAATAGGTACGCATAAATGCGAATATAAGCTAAATCTGAGTACAGGCTTGGTGCTTCGCACAAGTTGCCTTTGACAAATGCCAGTAAATTGGAAATCTAATTTCCAGTCATTAGTTAACCCTTCGGGTACAGGCAACTTCATATATTCGCAAGACGTTATACGCAATAATTTAACAATGGATATTTATCAGATGAATATTAATGAACAAAAGAAGAATAAGAAGATTAAATCCCTGCTTTATTATCTTAATGATAAATATGGTGAAAATTCATTTAAAATTTCAGGATTTTGGGATACAGATGAGGATGCAATTGGCTTAAGTGATGTAAATGACTTATATGTGGTTTATATTGCAAATTATGGAGATAAATATTTTGTTTCACTTGAAGATCCGCCAAAAGACAATGATTTCCCATATGTTCCTATAGGAGATTATGATAATGTTGATATAGATGCGGTTGATAATTTAGTAAGGACACACCTTAGGTTAAATTACCGCGCTTACCAGGAATTATGCACTGTGACCTTCGGCTTGGCCTTCGGCAAATGCGGTGTTGCCGCACTTCGTATATGTCTGAAATGTTGTGTTCAAGGAGCACAACATGAGCACTGGGTGTCCCTATATGCCAGCATAGTTGTCGCCTAGAAAAATAAAAGGAGACAACTATTATGAAGTACAGCAGCCGAATTAAGTCAAGTGTA
>JAFGJZ010000128.1 GCA_016928815.1 Spirochaetota bacterium | reverse complement strand
TTACAAGTTATATTATTCAAATAATATTTAAAAAATTGTTGATTTATACGGAAATCGGATAATACCATTCAGAATATTTACATCTTTCTGAAATCATCAAATGGAGACCCGGGAATGAATCTCAAAGAATATAATTATTCAAATCCGCGGCACAGGCTTTTAACCGGCCTGAATGCATATTTAACATCAGCTTTTACCGGGCTTTTGCTGGCAAATACCATATTCTTTGCAAAACAGGTTCTTTTTTATGAAAACACAGTCCTTTCCTGTACGCTCGCCGTTCTGTCCGTTTTACTTGCAGGTAATTTAACCGGAAAATTTCTTTTCAGCTGGATTAAAAAAAGCCGTGCAGTTTACATTTCTACGGAAATTCTGTTTGTCATTTCAATCTCATCATTCATATTCAGAGGCCTCATTTTTAAAAATGAAGATCTTGATATAGTTTTAACATCAATAAATACAGGATCCCCATTTATATTTATTTTAGCCGCTCTTCCGGTTTTTCTTGCAGGAATAAAAATCAATTATTTTCTAAAAATCAGTTCCGGACTTTTCATTGACGAAAAACAGGGAGCTTTCCAGTTCATATTTTTCCTCATTTCAGGACTGCTCACCGGTGCCGGATTATACGTTCTTTGCTACAAATTCAAGTTTAATTATTTTGCATTCGCGGCCTTTCCTGCTGCATTCATTCCATTCTTATTTCTGATTAATGAAAAATACAACCCCCAGAATTTCATCGCTAATACAGTAACCGATGAAAACCAGGATGATAATAATGAAAAACGCGAGTACCGGGACGACATATTCTTCACATATTTGAATTTTTCCTGCATCATCATATATTTTTTCCTGGGAAATTTAACGGTTCTGAAATTTATTGGCTCTTCGCTTGAAACAGGTTTATTATTCATATTCGTTACAGCGCTCTCATTTCTGGCGGGATATGTTTTTTCGGCATTCATAAAAAAAGCCTACTGGCACATATATTCCGGAACGTTTTATCCTTTTATTTTTCTTTCATTTTTTCTTGTTCTTTTCAATCTCAATGCCGTACCTCAAAAGCATCTTCTTGTTCTGTTTTTCATTCCAATGGGGTTTATCTCCGGATTAACCGTTTTTCATTCCCTGAAAAGCATTCTTAACAGATTTAATCACCATAACAGCTATACGGTAATTAACATTTCCTTTTTCATTCTGCCCATTCCGATTCTTTTCTCCCTGATGCAGATTACATTTACATACCGCTGGTTTTTCATCATTTTCTATTCGCTGGCGTTTCTGAATATTTTATTTCCGGGCATACACCTCACTCAAAGACCCGTTAAAGAATATAAAAAAGGAATTTATTTCATTGTTCTATTAATTACGATACCTCTGTTTATTTTTTCACACGCCTATTTCAAGATTGCTCCCGACAATTCACTATTAATTTCACACTCGGGAAATTTTGATTCAATTTACAACATTAATTACAACTCGGACTACATTTCGGATACATTCACAATTTCAGTTGATGACAGACCTGCCGCCCGCATTTCAGATAATTTTTACCGCGATCTTAAACAGTCTTTCGCGGCCATAGAGCTTTTTCTCGACGGCGATAAATCGAAAATATTATTTCTGGACGGTTACCGGAAATTTCTGTTTAATACAGGTTATAAAAATTTTAAAAACAGCATACTGCTTGACTATGTCCCCTCTAAAATAACCGACTACAGGAATCTGCCTATCTCAGGCGAGAAAGAAGTAATAACAGTAAGCAGGAATATGTATTCATATTTTTACTCAGACAGAAAAACATCATTTGACAGCGTGGTTCTGATTCCGAATCTGATTGATCAGACTGAAAATTCCGTTTTATTCAGTGACGGATTTCTTAAACTTGTGAAATCAAAAACAGCTGCCGAAGGCTTCACTGCATTAATTCTGGATATAAATGAAATAAATTCCCAATATCTTAAATCTGTTCTGTATTTCATGAAAACAGGTTTTAAAAAGACTGTCATTCTGAATTTTTCATCACAACTGGTAATTATTTCGTCAGATAATGAAAATGCATTTCAGATTGATGACCGGAAGCTTAATAAATGCGGAAATGTAATCGCAGGAACAGATTTTCTGTTTTATGACAGCATAGATTTTTTATCGCACATGACAAATGCCGGGTTTGAAAATGTGAAATTCACAGCAAGCATTGTACCGCACGGAAACAGGATTTATTATCCCGATGACTTTAAAATTGAAACAGATTTAAATGCTGATAATCTCAAAATCAGGGATATTCCTTTAACGGAATTTTTTAAACTTTCCGCGGGTCCGGATACAACCGGAATTTTAAAAAAATTATCGGCTGAAAACAGTTTCATTTATACCGCGTTGTTTAATGCATCATATTACAACAGCAGGGGAAAATATTCCGATGAACTTACTTCATATACAGGCCTGTTAAAACCGGCTGAAAAAAATCCCGCACTAAAAAAGTATATTGAGTATGTTCTCCAGATTAAAAAACTCAACTACAGTGCGCTTGCTGAAATGAGTGAAAAAAACAAAGAATGGGACAAAGCCAAAGAACTGTATAACGCAATTCTTGCGATTGAGCCGGATAACTTTAATGCAATTTATAACCTGAGTATAATAAGCATCACGATTCAGGATCTTGACAAGGCATTTGAGTATCTGACTAGAGCCCTTGAGCTTAATAAAAGCAACACTGATGTAATGTACCACATGGGCGTGCTTCTTTTCGCCAAACAGGATTATAAAAAATCACAGTATTATCTGAACATGGCAGTCAGTAACAACCGTGCTGATGCAATGACGTTTTTTTACCTGGGAATGACCTATGAACAGATGGGAGAGTACAGTAATTTCCTGAATGCGCGTAAAAACTACAAAATCGCTCTGGCAAAAAATCCGAATAATGATGACATTAATGCAGCTTTTTTCAGAATTGAGGATATCATAAAAAATATAGAATCCGGGTGGACGTCCCCTGACAGAAATGAAAAGAAAAACGGAGATTCCGGCGAACAGGTACCTCTTCCTGTCACGGAAAAAGCTCTTAATTCCCGTCTGAGCGATGAATAAATCCGGTTTTTTTTATTGATTAATACTTACACCGGATATATACTCAGATAACTATTCCATGAGGTCAGGCATTATGAAAAAAATTATAATCTCTGCAGTGTTTTTCTTCGCATTTAATATATATGCAGCTTCAGGTCCTAACGGAGTGTCAGTCTATTTAAGTACAGGGTACAATCCGACAGGAATGGGACTTACTGACTTCATGAATAAACCGTTTGATGCAAACATTTTATCCTCATATCAATCAGTATTTCCAAATACATTATATGCACCAATGATAACAATGGAAGATAATGCCCGATTCCAAGAAAATGATTCAAAAAATACATATTCAACCGGAACTGCATTCAGTTCAGGCCTGAAATTTAATTTCCTGACATTTTTTTTCTTAAAAAGTGATTTTACTTATGACTCTAACAGGTATCTTCCAATTGTTTATAAAGGTACATTTAAAGTTGGAAGCCCTGGAGAGCCAATGGAGGGTTCAGAAGTTACTTACACATTTTCTTATGAATCAATGTATGTTCCTTTAACACTCGGATTGAATATACCTGTAAGCATAAATAACCGGTATAAAGCTGACATTTACATAGGTGCAGGAGCAGTATGGACCAGTACCAGATATATTTTTTCAATTGATGCACCTGATGGGTATATAAATGACGGATCTATTACTCAACCTGCATTCAAGGAAGAACTTGAATTTGAAGCAATGACATTCGGGTATACATGGACAGTCGGTCTTGATTATGTAATAGCAGCTAATCTGAAATTTTTCATGGAAGCTGATTCATACATTTACAGTAAAATTATTTCTAAAACAGATTATACATCTTCGACAATGCTCACTACAACAGTAGACGGTCCAAAAACTGAAATGGATCTGTCTCACACAATTATTAAAATTGGTGTAAGCTATGAATTTTCAGGTTTGATTAAAAATTATTTTTTCTGAAAATTTTCATTTCATAAAAATACAATATTTGATTTAAACATACAGGATACTGTTAATGAGAAAAATAATCGCAATGTTCATAATTTTTTTTACAGCAAATATATTTGCAGCTTCAGGTCCTAACGGAGTGTCAGTCTATTTAAGTACAGGGTACAATCCGACCGGAATGGGACTTACTGAATTCATGAACAGACCGTTTGATGCAAATTTCATTAACATAAGCGCAACAACTGAGAATAATTCAATTACGGGGAAAGGACTTTATGCTCCAATGTCTTTAAATGACAATAATGAAAGATTTGATTCAATTGATTCAAAAAACACATATTCAACTGGTACTGCATTCAGTGCAGGTTTAAAATTCAATTTTTTAAAATTTTTATTTTTACGTAGTGATTTTACATTTGATTCAAACAGTTATCTTCCGATTTATTATAACGGAAAGATAAAATATACCGGAAACACTCAGGAACCGTTACCTGGTGCAGAAGTTACTTATCAATTCAGTTACGAATCAATGTCTGTACCGCTTGTATTTGGAATTAATATTCCGGTAGAACTAAACAATAGATACAAGGCGGATATTTACATTGGTGCAGGTGCTGCATGGACAATGACTAAATATATATTTTCAATTGATGCTCCATTTGGTTATACTGGTAATTATGCAATTGGTTTGCTAACCCCATATAACTCCTTTAAAGAAAATCTTGAATTTAAAGCAATGACATTCGGCTATACATGGATTATAGGCGCAGACTATAAGATTTTTAGTAATCTGAGATTTTTTCTTGAAATAGATTCATACATTTACAATACCGTTATTTCTAAAACTGACTACAAATCGCAGACAATGCAGACAGCGACTGTTGGCGGCCCGAAAGCTGAAATGAATTTATCGCACACAATAGCTAAAATTGGTGTAAGTTATGAATTTTCAGGATTGATACGGAATTTTTTCTTCTAAGAAATTTCTCCAAACCTCTAAGTTGGCCTTCATATATTTTGTATCAAACATTACGATTGCAAATATTAATATAGATGTTCAAAAATATGTAACTTTCTCTTCATTTGTAATGATATCCATCGTTTCGAAATATGATTATAATTTATATAATATCTTGACAAAATATCATTTAGTTTCTAACAGTTGTGATATAAAAATTATCAGGCTATTAATCAAATAACCATAGATTGCCTGCTCACCAATAGACCTGTTTTTCAGGAGACAAAATGAAAAAATTCAATGTTTTTGTATTACTTTCACTTCTTGCAGGCATATTATTCGTTTCATGCGATGGCGGCGGCAGTACAGGAAGCACAAATACTACTCCAACACCTCTTCCTCCAGCATTGGAAGTAACCGCAATTACAATTGGTCAGACACAGGTAGCTATTAACTGGCAGGACCCCGTCGATGCAGATTTTGTGAAAGTCAAAATAAGCTGTTCAAACGGAGATTCAGAATACTTTACAGGTGTACAGACAGGTTCAATTTCCGGTTTAACTACTAATACCGAATATACTTTTACTATAAATGCTGTGTATAATGGAGATATTCTATCTGAAGATGTTACTTTAACATTAAAAACAACTTCAACATCAGCAACAGTTACCCCGATTTTAATAAATTCGGCTGCTGGTCTTAATGATGTGCACAACAATCTTGCCGGTAAATACATGCTCATTTCAGATGTTGACATGGAAGGTATTGCATGGACACCGATCGGAAATAATCCTAATTATTTCACCGGAACATTTAATGGAGCCGGGCATGTAATCAGCAATTTTAAAATAGATGGTACGGTAGACGGCCAGGGGTTTTTTAGTTTCACCTCCACAACCAGTGTCATAGAAAATCTTGGTCTCGAAAATATTGAGGTAAAAAGTACTAATAACTTTTCTGCAGGACTGGTAGGAAGAAATAATGGAAAAATTACAAACTGTTATGTCTCCGGGTCTGTTACAAGTACCGGAACTTATGGTACAGGCGGAATAGCCGGTTATAATTTAGGGGCAATTACTAACTGCCATGCAGTTGTATCTGTAAATGGTAAAGAACGTACAGGCGGATTGGTTGGATACAATCAAACTGTGACAATTTCAAACTGTTATGTCTCCGGGTCTGTTATTGGCACTGACAACACTGGTGGACTATTGGGGCTTGGTGATGGTGCTAATATAATTTCTAATTGTTATGCTATATGTTCTGTTACCGGCCTAAATAATACAGGCGGTCCCTATATGCCAGCATAGTTGTCGCCTAGAAAAATAAAAGGAGACAACTATTATGAAGTACAGCAGCCGAATTAAGTCAAGTGTA
>JAFGJZ010000127.1 GCA_016928815.1 Spirochaetota bacterium | reverse complement strand
TTCATACTTGTAGGCATCCTCCCACTGCATGACCCATTTATTAACGGTCGAAAACCTATATGCCCATTGATCTCCCCATAGAGAATACGGACCCTCAAAGGTAACAGACGGTTCCGATGAAGCTCCTTTAACGGAACTGTTTTTTGTCTGAGGAGCAGAACATCCTGAAATTAGAATAAAAATACTGATTATAAAAATGATTTTTTTCATAAAATATTCATATCCCTGAAATTGATTTCGCGTATGAGACAGTCTTAAAACAACAACTGAATTCCGGCAAACATACAACAGATATTCTTGAAGTACAAGCAAAATAAAAAAAAAGCTGCCCCGTGTGAATCTGTCCCCTAAAATGGAAGTTTATGCGGAAGATTCAGTCTATCTTTTACTTCTTTGAATGATTTTTTAAGAGCATCATTAAAAGGTACTCCCTTACTTTTCCTCTCGAGCCATACATCATATTCTTTCTCGCCAGGAGTCCAGATTCTTTTCTGACCGGGTGCCTTTTTAGAATTTCTGAGCTGTCTGCACATGTCGCCGGTTATCTGTTTGAATCTATCAAGCTTAATAAATCTTTCAATATCAACCGCCATGAAAAAATGCCCTAAAAGGATAGGGATTTGTTTACCGTCTGAATCTGTTCCGTTCAGTTTTTTCAGAAAATCAGCATCACTCAACGCTGCAGACAGAATTTCAACAACAACCGAGTATCCGTAACCCTTGTATCCGCCGGTAAGTTCACCCAGACCTCCAAGAGGCGTTAATGCCGCTTTTCCCTTTGTCAGATCCTCGAGAACCTGTTTCGTATCGTTGCGGTATTTTCCCTCTTCTCCGATTACCCATCCGTCAGGAAGGTCCTTGTCAAGCCGTCCGTATAATTCAATTTTTCCCCGCTGGGTAACGGATGTAGCACAGTCGAGAACAAAAGGAAAAGCTTCGTCTGTCGGAAAGCCCCATGTCATGGGATTTGTCCCAAGCATGTTTTCAACCCCCCAGGTAGGTGCAATTGAAGGACGGGCATTGGTGCAGGTCATACCGAAACATCCCCGGGCTATCGCTTTTAAAGGATAGTAACAGGCAGCTCCGTAATGTGTTGAATTACGGACTGCTGCAATGCCTACACCGTATTTTTTTGCTTTTTCTATTGCCATATTGTTGGCACGGTTGGCTATATAATGCCCCATACCGTTATTTCCGTCTATTACAACAGTCGTTTCAGTTTCTTTTACAATTTCAAATTTCGTTTTCGGATTCTGTGTTCCGGCCCAGATACGGTCAAGATAAATCGGTTTAAAACGCCCTACTCCATGCGAATCAATTCCTCTTTTATCAGCTTCAATAAGCACATTGGCACAGATTTCAGCTTCTTCAGCCGGTGTACCGATTGCCATGAAACCGTCCCTCATAAATTCTTCAACACTATCAAAATCCCAGTAAATGACCTCACTCATCCGAATCCTCCTAGATTTAAGCAGATATTAATCATATTACATTACTTTTTTAACAAGTCAATATTAAAACTTTTTGAATTTTCATCATGGAATGTTACATTTTTTGTGATTTTTCTTCAGCAATTTAACTTTTTGATTGAATTCGTAACATATACATTTTATAATTTAATTTTTAAATCTGGAGGTTGTAAAAATGGCTTCTTTAAAGTGTATTAACTGCGGTGCTGAATTGAAATACTCTCCGGGCGCCGGATCACTCAAATGTCCTTATTGTCATCATGAAAACCCGATTACAGACAGTCATGAAGAAATTGTTGAACATGAATTTGACGCAAATCTCGACAATATTGAATCATCTTCCAAGACTATTGAAGTGTCCCTGACAGACTGTAATGCATGCGGAGCCCAGATCACCTTCTCAGATACCAGCGTACATAAACAGTGTACATTTTGCGGAGCTGAAATCACCTCTCCCGTACACAAAGAAAAAGTCATCAGACCTGAATCCATGCTTCCGTTTGCAATTGAAAAGAATACCGCTGCTGAAAAATTTACAAAGTGGATCAAATCACTCTGGTTCGCTCCCAATAAACTGAAAAAGACTGCCCGTACGGACAAATTAGACGGTGTCTACATTCCTTACTGGACGTATGATGCTCATGCTGAATCAGATTACATCGGACAGAGAGGTACTCATTACCAGGTAACTGAACAGTATCGGGACAGTGAAGGAAACTCCAAAACCAGACAGGTTACAAAAACAAAATGGACTCCTGCATCCGGTCATACAAAACGGGATTTCGATGATGTACTGGTTTCAGCAAGTACTTCCATTCCGGAAAGCCTGGAAAATCTGCTTAAAAAATGGGATCTGAAAAATCTGATTCCATATAATGAGGATTACTTTAAAGGCTTCAATGTTGAATCTTATAACATTTCACTTCAAGACGGATTTAAAAAAGCAGATGAATTAATGCAGGAAACACTTGAGAAGGACGCTAAAAATTCAATCGGCGGAGATGAACAGAGAGTATTTTCCCTGAAAGTCGCCTATAGTAAAATTACCTTCAAACACATTCTGCTGCCGATTTATCTCAGTTCATACAGATTCAATAAAAAAACCTACAGATTTCTCGTAAATGGACAGAATGGAGAAGTTCAGGGAGAACGTCCCTGGTCATTCTTCAAAATTGCCGCTGCAGTCATACTCGCAGCTGCAATTATTGGAGGATTATATTATCTTTCTCAATATTATGGGGGTCAGTAGCTCTCCTCTTATTAACATTAAGTATTCTGACTGCTGTTTACGCAAACAGCAGTCAGTTTTTTGAAATATCAGCTTCAGCAGCTTCCTTTATCAGGAACAGAAACCTAAACATCATCCTTTTAAACATGCTCAACAACCTTTATACTGCTTCCTTCATTCTCTTCAAGCAGTAAAATTTATGACCTTTAGCGCAATATCAGAAGGCTTTTCTCTGTCTCTTAGGCTGCTGATTCGGATAATTATCCATATTTGATGAAATGTCAAATCATTACCGGCAAAAACAATCCGTGTAATAACCGGCAATGACTGCTGAAATGAAACAGCACGCTCAGATAAAATCCACCATTCCGTCTTCAGATACCACCACTGCCATTGCGGTTTTTTTCTGTGATTCGATGTATCTGATTGCGCTGTTATAACGCGAGCCCCTCGAAGGATCACCGTGATGAGTCGCCATGCCGTCGAGAATAACGCCTACTGCATGACACATGAGATTACTGTCTAGGATAACAGCTCCGTCAATATTTGACATCATCATGAGATTTTCAGATGTCATCTGAAATGGAGAAAAACGCACAGCCTGATTCCTCAGACGGTCACACTCCGAATCCGCATTTTTAGAGATTACAATTATTGTACCATGTTTCTGCATGGCGGCGCATGTGACAATATTCAAAAACCCGTTTATTTTTTCCTCTTCAAGATCCGGAAATATTAATTTCAGCTTAAAACGGAACTCATCAGCATTGAAAGGCTTGTCGGATAACATTGGAGTTCCGTAAATTGACGTCATCATGTCATGGTCACCGTATTTCAGAACCCAGTAATAATGTTTTTTAAACACAATGCTGAACAGATCATTTTTTTGTTCAGTTTCCTTAATCATTCCAAATCCGTAGATCTTTCCGGAATTATACAGCAGATAACTTTTCCTGCCCCGCATTTCAAGTAATTTCCTTACGGCTCTCAAATCTGAAAAAGAAACCGGTACTTCCAGCGTAAACAGATTCTCAACTTTAGTACTCCGGAAGGGAACCATCAGTATCCCTCCCACACATTCACGCCCCTCATACAGAAGTGAAGAAAGAAGATTTACCTGATCAAAAAACTTCGACATCCCGGGGAAAGTAATTGTATCTACCACCACACTTTTTTCAAATGCCGTCAGCACGACACTGAGCATGAAACTGTTTGCCGACAGCTTAATAATATTGCTTTCAACCTCATTATCTTCCAGTATTGATTCACGGTTACCGATTATATCCGAAAAGCACCTTGATGATTCACGCAGAAATCTTGTGATGATGGCATCAAGAAGTGAAGGATAATTCTGAGAATTTTCACTGACGGGAACATCCGGTTTGAAATGGGATGAATATACTTCGGAATTGAGACGGAGTACAATCACCATCATGTAATTCTCATCCTGCTGGGGAACAGAAAAGAAGGAAATTTTTCCATCTTCCTCATCACGCCTGGAGAAAGATTTTTTCACCGCATTTGAAATTTCAAATTCAAACAGTATGTCAGAACTTCTTCCTTCCGATGCTATCTGTGCGGAATATTCTTTCATATAGGATGATGCCTTCTGATCAGAAGGTTCAATCAGTATTTCCGTGGATGAACCGGCATTTATATTCATTACAACCAGATATATCTGCGAATCAAGATGAGCGTCAAGTTTATGGAATATTTTTTCAGCCAGAGATTTTATCTTTACGGCATGCATTCTAAGATTATTAAGATTCATTTCAACCCTGCAGGAAATTATAAAATATTTCTTTCAATATTTACAATATATCCTAATAATGTACCCTATTAAATCAACAACAATTTCGGAGGAATAATGATGACATCTGCAGCAACAATATTTCTGGGGCTCTGTCTTGTTCTGGCCGCATTTTTACTTGTTTCGGTAAAAATCTTTCTTATTAATAAAATTTTCATCCTGAAAATAATGAAATATGGAATGATCCTTTTATTCGGCATTGCGTTCAGCATTGCTTCAATAATAATCGGGTATAGAATTAATGACCGACACAACTCATCCTATTCCAGGGGATTAAAATCAGTTCAGGAGATATGGGGAGGACAGATTACTCAGCAGTCTCCGGGATTCCTGTATTCATACAACATCAGCCAGACCCGTTTTACAGATTCTGGAGAAAAAATCACCGAGCAGGTTAAACAGGTGGAAAATCTCAGTTTTGAAAAGCAGGAAATTAAAATCAGCATTGAATCAAACATCAGAAAAAAAGGTCTTCTGTTATATCCCGGATACAACATTTCATTTGACGCAGATTATGCCATTAAAAACGACTACAACCGAACCCGGAACTGTCAGTTTAATTTCCCGCTGCCGCAGGGAAGCGGAAACATAAGCGGCATCAAGGTAACTGCGGATGGCAGGGAGTATAAAAACGACACTAATTACGCTGACGGAATTCAATGGCAGGGAGATCTTGATGCAGGCGAAAGCATTGAAATCCGCATTTCATATAAAGCACAGGGAACGGAATGGTTCAGTTACAATCTTGCGGAAACACAGACACAGATTAAAAGTCTGAAAGTTGAAATGTCAAATAATTTTGAAGACTATAACATTCCGGACCGCGCAATGGTTCCTTCATTTCAGGAATCGGACAATGAAAAAACACTCATGAAATGGGAAGCGGAAAACATTATAACAAATCAGAATATATCATTAAGTTTTGATGTCAAAGGCAATTACGGCAAAATAGTTTCGAAAATGTTTTTCTATTCACCTCTTGCCATTTTCCTCTTCATCGGGTTCCTCATGATCATGTCGGCGGCAAAAGAAATCAGACTTCATCCAATGCATTATCTTTTTATTCTTACAGGATTTTTCATTTATTTTCTGCTCGGATCATATCTAATGAGTTACATGAACATTATACCGGCAATCATGCTTTCAATAACCGTATCTTCGGCTATAATCATCTACTATTCATTTCTGATTAAGAAAGGAATTCTTCTTGTTAAAACCATTGCGGCCGGTCTCGGGATTTTCCAATGGGTCTTTTCTACCGCATTCTTTTTCCCTCAGCATACAGGATTTGTAATTACGATTGCCAGCATACTTTCATTTATAATTCTGATGCAGGTAACTTCAAAAATCGACTGGGAGAACAAATGGTAGATGAAGCTCACGGTAGATCTTCATTCGCATTCACCTTATGCCGGAGGAAGCGGTAAAACCGACTTCAGCCGGCTCCGGACGGTAATGATTAAAAAAGGCATTTCTGTTTACGGAAGCGGAGACATTCTGCTGCGAAAATGGGAACAGGAGGTTGATGCGGCATTCCAGTTTGATACAAAACGTCAGATGTGGACAATCCCCGGCGGCCTTTTTCTCATGCCACAGGCTGAAATTATAATCACACTGCCCTATCTACACGATAATTCAAGGCGGAAACTGTTTCACCTCGTAATTCTCTTCAGCACCAGAGAAGACATCATAACAGCAAGAACCATCATGGAAAAAAATTCCAGTAAACTGACTGTAGGAAGACCATTTGCAACTTTTGATTCATCAGAAGCTTTTCAGGATTTCATCATGGAGCTTTCACAGCAGACAAAATGTGCTCTGATACCGGCACACATAATGACGCCTGAAGGGATACTTGGAGGAAAAAATCCTGTAAATTCAATTTATGAAATTTTCGGCGATTCAGCTGCACATCTTACGGCAGTAGAATCCGGTCTTTCCGCTGATCCTGAAATGCTGTCTGTAATTTCTTCAGACAGCAATCTTCCTGTAGTTTCTTTCAGTGACGCCCACTCGGCAAGTTATAACAAACTCGGACGGGAATTTACTACACTTAATTGCACTGAAATTTCCTCTGAATCCGTTATTAACTCAATCCGCAAAAAAGACATATTTCTGACCGCAGAATTTCCGCCTTTTGAGGGCAGATATTATCTAACCGGTCACAGGGGTGACAGACCGGGACATGACGGAATTGAATTTGCGGTTCCTGCAGATCAGGATGAATTTCCGTCGGAATGCCCCGTATGCAGCAGAAAACTAACACCCGGCGTTAAGGAACGGCTTTCTGTTCTGAACAAAGGACAAAAATCACCTTCACAGAATTTCGTTTATCAGATTCCCCTTATTGAAATAATTTCTCAATTAAGAAAAACAGGCGTTCAGTCAAAAAAAGCCGAAAAGGAATATCTTGAAATTTTAAGCCATGTCGGAAATGAAAGTGAAATATGGACGGAAGACACAGACTCTTTTCTGTCAGGCAAAATCAATCAGGACATACTTGACGCTGTAGGAAAAATTAAAAGTAAAAATTTCAGCATAAAATACGGATTTGACGGTCAATACGGCGCCATCATCCTATAAGTTCCTTTACAATGAAAGTTTCCTGCGGTAGAGAAAATCCTTTTATTATTTTTTTCCCGGTTTCAATAAAAACAAATCTGTTTTCAATCTGATCTTTGGTTCCGTTACTTACAAGAACCTCACCTGCAGGACAGATTGCCTCAAGTCTGGAAGCGACATTTACCGTATTTCCGACAGCTGTAAATGTTTTTCTATCGGCGGGACCGAAATTGCCCAGAACAGTTTCACCGGAATTTATTCCTATCCTCAGCGTCAGGGAAACGTCTATCCCGTTACTTTTCCATCTGGCATTCAGAATTTTCATATGATGCTGCATGGCAAGAGCCATATTTACGCAAAGATATGCATGCTCAACGTCAGAATCCTTTTCAAAAGCATTGAACAGAATCATGATCCCGTCACCCATGAATTTATCAATCATACCTCCCCAGGCATGAACAATTGTTGACATATCTATCAGATATTCATTAAGTATTTTTGACATTGTATCCGGATCAGTTCTTCCCGCAATTTCAGTAAAACCCTGAAGATCCGTAAAACATACCGTAACATCTTTTTTCAGCAGAATCGAGTCATTACAGTAATTTCCATAAAGAATTGAATGTATCAGCTGCGGAGGCAGATAACTGTTTAATCTCCGGCTTAATTCCACCATTTCAGTCTGTGCTCTCCGCGAATTTCTGTTTATCGTACCAAGCAGAATCACTGTGAAAATTATCTGTGTAGTCATAAGCAGCAGCAGACTTATGATGTAATTATCATTTAACCTGTCCAGTTCCGAGTTAATTCTGCTATCAATTTCGAAAGATATATCATCCATTAATTTTATGACTTGCTGTTCATTTTCATTAAGTGCTTCCGCAGTGTCAGTAGAAGTCTCATCCTGTTCTGTAAATAAAAAATTCAGATAATCCTTTGAAAGTTTTTTATGAGCCTGCGTCAGGTCTTCAATTTTAAATTTGATTTCCTTATCAATAAATGAATAATGAAAATTAAAAAAATCATTCTGAATTTCATTATATGCCTGTGAATAACGGTAATAATAATCATAATTTTTTTTAATGTCATTCCGGCTGAGCAGAATATCTTTTGTAAATTTAATCTGCTTCTGGAGTTTAATCTCTATGGTTTTTGCTGCCGAAAGTGTTTCAATATAAAAATCCGTTTTATCCATGAACACATCATGCAGGCAAAGACTTATTATGCCGTTCACTATTACAAGCATCAGTATGATCATAAGAAAAAATACTGATTTTCTGTTTGTTTTCCTGAAAAATTCTGAATTCACAGTAACCGCCTTTATCGAGGTTACATTATGAATTCAATTGTAAATTATATTTAAAGATTAAATGAAGATATGATAAATATTTTTCTGTATCAAAAGGTGATGACATACCATCTGTTTAATTGAACTAAATAAAACAGTATGCTGCTTTCGAAGCAGAAAACCTATGCATCTGACAGACGCGGGTTTCGGCATTTCTTTTTACAGCAAAAAAGAAATGCCCGGCAATGATTCTGAATAGCAGCCTTTGCACAAATCAGCAAACGTCATGTTTAGATTTGTGCTGCTTCGGCATCCTGCCTCAGTATTCAGGAACATATTCCCGGGAAAGGACGGGGCTCCGTGAATATAATCCATGATCTTTACTTTTTAGTCATAATCTTTTCTCTAATTCAGGAACTAACTGTTTTAAAAATGAGACGTAGCATAAAACACAGACAGCAGTTCGTAAGAATCTGCCGTCCGTATTAAAAGGAGGAGTAATGAAAAATCAGTTTCTTCTTAAACCGTCTCCGCGGCGGTTGCCGTTACCCGACCATAAAGGAACTCCGGCTTCATCACGGAACACATATTCCTTTCCGTTATGATAAAGTCTGGTTACAGCAAGTTCATTATCATAGATAAACCCTTCAGCGGTTACTTTATCATTTTCCTTCAAATTCAGTTTAATATCATCACGATAGCCTGCCGGACCTAGATGAATTGCGGTTTTTTCATTTCCATTCACTACATACCACTCAACCGATTCCGCCTTAAGAACACCGCTGATTTTACCAGGTTTACCTTTAACAACGTAATCTTTGCCGGTCAATGCCAGCGCGGCAATTGAACCTGAAGCAACAAGCAGCAGACTGAGAAATAAAACTTTTTTCATAAAAATTCTCCATTACATAGATTATGATTCCATGAATCATTACATGTAATATTGGCAATTATTGTAACATGAACATTTCAAATTGTAACAAATTGTAAGTTATGATTTTTTTATTCAATAATTACGTCATTAAATACATGAAATATCAGTGTGAAATATCAGTGTCTCAACAGTTAAATACTTCTGTACCTTTTCAGCAGCTCCGGATAAAGTTTCGCTGTTATTTCAGAGTTTTTTCGTTTCATGCAGAAACTTTTCTTCCAATTCCCTGAAAAAACCTTCCTTCTTTATTTCTTTATTCAGTTCATTAAGAAATAATTCACTTGTAAAAAGTTCTTCAGGTAATATTATCAGATTTGCACTGCGGTTAGGAATATTGGATATCTCTACTTTAAAATTGTACGGACTGATATATTTTGAAAACGGAAACTTCTGATGGACATTAATCGCAAAATAGAAAACATCTTTATTAACTGCATATACATAAAAATTATACTTTGCATCGCGAAAATACTGCGGGTCATAGAATTCATCTACTTCCCTGTTTAATCCTTTTTCCAGTTCTTCAATAAATTTTTTAAATGAAACTGTTTTGTCCTTATGCGGAATAGCATTATCATAATCTTCAGCAAATTCTGCCTGTTTACTGTTAGCGACAAATACATAGGTCAATTCAGCCGAAGAAGACTGTAAAGGATATTTACCTGTTTTTTCATGATATTCTGTAATAATTTTGCCATAATACTGCAGATGTTTCAGCCTAATGATGTCAGCATCTTTCTGATATTCAATGCTGGTAACTAATTGATCACCATAATATAAATTAGTGCCTTTAACATAAAAACCGTTCTCCGACTGTCCGTATAAAACAATTACAGGGAAAAGTAAAAATACGGCAATGTGAAAAATTACTTTTTTCATCATATTCTCCTTAAATAGTTTGATTATCGCTGATTCTAATTAATCTATATTTACCATAACATAAATACACATAACAAGCGATAATCATAGATAATAAAGAAAATTTCATGGACAGGTTTATATTGCAATATCATTTTTTATATAAAAGTCAATTTTAAACCCCATTTTAAGAAAAAATAAATTACCCAGGCCAGGTAATTATTATCAATTAATATTGATTAATTAGAAATATTTGATAAATTGTCAGCAGAGGCATATAATGAAAAAAATATTATCTTTTATTTTGACTTTTTCATTTATTTCAGCCGGTTTTACACAATCAAAAACAATAGTTATAGGAGTTCCTGAATCAGCTCCCTATTTCTCGGAAAAAATACCTGGTAACGGAATGGTTTGCGAGCTTCTTACTGAAGCATTTAAAAACCAGGGCTATGAAGTCTCATTTCAATTTCTGCCGCTGGCACGCTTATACCGTTCTTTAAAGGAAAGCAAGGTAACATGCATACCATACGGACTCGGAAGTCTGACACCCGAAGAAAAGCTTCAGGTTTTTGAAACAAGACCGGTATATTTTTCACAATATGTTCTATTTTATAAAAAATCAAAATTTCCGCAAGGCGTGAATTTCACAAATCTTTCAGAATTAAGAAACTATGTAGTTGAAGTAAAAAACGGTAACAGACCAATAATTAATTTATTAACATCAAACGGATTAAAAATAGATCTTGGATACGATTCTGAAAATATGTTTTTAAAATTGAAAGAGGAAAGAGCCGATTTTCTGGCCATACCTGACATTGGAGGGCTTGATTATATAAACTCTTTGAAATTAAATCCGGATGATTATGGTTATACCAGATCTATAAGTTCATCCAGCCGTACAATGATGTTTTTAAAAAAAGATAATGACCAAATTATAAACGATTTCAACTCAGGATTTTCAGTAATAATAAAAAACGATAAGTACAGAAAAATACTGGAAAAATATTACGGAAGAGGCAGTGTTCCAGACAGCGTCATGCAAGTGACATCTTTTTGGAGAAAATAAAATAATAAATTATCTGATGAGAAAAATACTCCGGAAAGATTTCCGGAGTATTTTTTATTCTGCTTCATTTTCCCATATCATTCAGTTTTGTAGAAACTTCATCAAGAGTTTTTTTTAACTCATCGATTTCTTTTTTTGTAGCAAACCTGAATTTATCAATAAATTCACCGGTATAATCTTTAGCTTTTCCCATTTCCTCAGTAAATTTTGTTTTAAACTCTTCAGCTTCACCTTTAATTTTTTCTTCAAAATCACCATATTCGGTTTTTCTTTTTTCGTTGAACTCTTTGGCTTTTTTTTCAATCTGTTCTCCTGCATTATACATGAGCATGCCGATTTCTTTTAATAAATTCGCCATTTTTACCTCTCCAATAATTTATTGAAAGCATTTCTGACAGATTAAATATAATACTAATTATGCACTTTTTCCACACTGTCCCATATCTGTCTGAAGAATTTAAAACATGTTACAGATAAAAAAGGGAATACGGCAGTATTCCCTTTTTTATTCAACAATACCAGTTTAATTATTATTCTTCATTTTTTTCAAGATATTCTTTCCAGGCGGATTTACCCTTATTTTCCCAGAATTCTGAATATTTATCCCAATTGCCATCAACATCACAAATAAACTCATCATTCATCATGATTTTTTTATACTTGTATCTGCTGTGCGGATGATGTGAATTTTTTCCGAATCCGCCAAAGAGAATTTTCGCAAGGATAATCAATCCAAATGCCTGCCAGAATGTAATTATCTTTATTGAAAATATTTTTACAAGAACCGTATTCCATAAATACTGTACAAGAAATGCAAATAAAAATGCAAATATTACTGCAATAGCTATACCTGCCGCAATCATACCCGCAACCTTATAAATTTTCAAACGACCGTTTTCATCTCTCATACTGCCACAGAAATGTTTTTTCATTTTAGCCTCCTTTTTTGAACTTAAATTTTAACTGAAAATATTCTCAGGATTATATTTTAAAAAATATTTTTTAATCTTTACCAAAGCTCGCGATTTTCTTGCAAGAAGCGTACCCACAGGAACATTGACTTCTTCACTGATTTCCCTGAATGATTTTCCTTCAAATTCAGTCATTATTATAATTGCCCTGTCTTTATCGTGAAGCGAATCCAGTGCATTATAAAACTGATTCCTGATTTCTTCTTTTTCATTCTCCTCAGCCGTATCGTATCTGACGTCATGAAGTACATCCAATAATGTCATTTCATTTCCAATGTCTGAGGAAAGTGAAACATTTTGTTTTGTTTTTCTTCTGCGTGAGATATCAATAATTCTGTTTTTCAGGGACCGGTATACATATGCTGACAGGTCATTTAAAGGTGTAGTGAAATCAGCAAGACTGTATATATTTAGCATTACTTCCTGAACAACATCATCACTGTCTTCATAAACTTCATCATTAAGATAATAACCTGCGAATGAAATCATCCGTGAATATTCTTTTTTAAAGAAGTCAGCTATTAATTGTTTTCTTTCCAACATAATAATATTAACGCGATATAATAGGTTTTATTGCTATTTTAATCATAAATATTTAATATAATTTTTAAGGAATTACAACAATTTTTAAAATAATCGACCGTCCAGACGTATTTTGTCTTCAATTACTTGATTTTCTCTGCAATGAATAGCTTGACAGATATTGATTATAAATTTTAATTTCATTATATTACTGTACCAATGATGGAGGAATAAAAATCGATACTAATTTCAACATAGAAGATTTTAATCATTATAAACTGATAACTTTTCTTGAAAGTGAACTTACAATGGAAAATCTCAGAGGAAGTATTCCCTCACTTATTAGAACGCTTACTACTGAAAATGACCATCATGTTATTATAGACATGAAAAATGTGAAGTTTATTGACTCAAGTTTTCTGGGTCACATGATAAGTCTTGATAAAAAACTGAAAGTTTGCGGAAATTTTCTGGTTTTTTTTAACATTCAAAGCAGCGTAATGGAGCTGCTGATAGTATCCAGACTGCATAAATTTTTCAAAATCGGCAATAATCTTACAGAAGCAATTGCAGAGCTTAAACTTCCGTAATAATCCTGATAATACTGTTTCAGACGGAAAACTATATTCGGCGGTAAAAAATGAAAATCACATCCTGGAACGTTAATGGAATTCGTGCAGTTATAAAAAAGGGATTTTATGAATTCATAGAATCGGATAATCCGGATATTCTCTGCATTCAGGAAACAAAAGCATCACAGGAACAGGTGGAACTGAACCTTTCTGAATATCCATATCAGTATTGGAACTCAGCTGAAAAAAAAGGCTATTCAGGAACACTGATTCTGTCAAAAATCAGCGCAATTTCAGTAAAAAACGGAATTGACATCCCTAAACACGACAAAGAAGGACGTGTAATCACACTTGAATTTGAAAAATTTTTCCTTGTCACAATATACGTACCTAATTCAAAACGTGAGCTGGAAAGACTGGATTACAGACAGAAAGAATGGGACATTGATCTATTGAATTATCTTAAAAAATTCGAGAAGAAAAAGCCGGTCATTTTCTGCGGTGATTTAAATGTAGCACATAAGGAAATTGATCTTGCTAATCCTAAAACAAACCGAAGAAATGCAGGATTTACTGATGAAGAACGTGAAGGTTTTGACAACATACTGTCAGCCGGATTTATTGATACTTTCCGTGAATTTGAAAAAGGACCCGGACATTATACCTGGTGGAGTTACATGGGGCATGCACGTGAAAAAAACGTAGGTTGGCGCATTGATTATTTCTGCATATCAAAAGCTTTACGTCCGGTTCTGGAAAATGCATACATTCTTCCCGAAGTCATGGGATCTGATCACTGTCCTGTCGGATGTGAATTAAAGTTTTAAGAAAATATCTATGCTTCAGATTCAACCAGCTTCTTCATAACCAGAGAATCGGATTTTAATTTCTCAGCTGCGCCTGCTATTTCTTCAGAGGTTGCTGCATTATATTGTGTTATTTCATTTATTATATCAAATGCCGATGACAGCTCATTTGTCGATTTCAACTGTTCTTTCATTGCAATAGAAATGTTTCTTGAAACATCCGTTACTTTCTGAACAGTTAATGTCACATTATTACTGAATTCAAGCTGATTCTTTGTGTCGGAATTCATTTCTGCACTCAATAAATGTGATTTTTCAAGAGTCAAATTAATGTCAGCAATATGATTATTTAATATGTTAAAAATACTATAACTGTTTTCAATTTTTGTACCGGTCTCTTTTATCAATTTTGATATTTCTTTTGCGGAAACTGTACTGCTGTCAGCAAGTTTTGAAATTTCATCTGCTACAACAGCAAAACCTCTTCCTGCATCACCGGCCCTGGCGGATTCAATAGAAGCATTCAACGCAAGTAGATTAGTCTGATCAGCAATTTCAGAGATCAATGATGTAATATTTCTTATTTTTTCGGTACCTTCATAAATATTTGTCATTTCAGTAAATGCTTTCAGGGATAAATCTGCAGCTTCTTTCCCCTGGCTGATTGATGATTCAGACTGAATCATTATTTTTCCTGATTTTTCGGAAATTTCAGATATCAGAATATTCAATCTTTCTATTTGGTCATTTATCTCTTCAATGGATCCGGACTGATTATTAATCTGTACTGAAACCATATCAACTGCGGATGCCAATTCGGTCATTGCACTTGCCGACTGTTCAACTAATGCTGCCTGATTTTGTGTTTTTTCAGTCATATTAAGTGCAGTTTCATTAAAATTATCTGCTGATAAAGACATGTTTTCGGAGACTGATTTTATTGATGCAAGCAGTGATGAAATCAGAGTAAGATTTTTTTTGTCAATTTCAGCTTTTTCCTGAATCTTTCCGGTAATATTAAAATTTATTTTCAAATTTATGATGGAAACAATTCCGGTTACCAACATTGCGGCAGTGCTATTTGCAACAGCAGTACTTGTTATTTCCAGAGTTAATGGATCAAGAATATTTTTAATTAAAATGAAGCACACTATATTAACTAATAGAAAAATTGAGGTAATAACCGGAAGGAAAATCCGTTTCCCAAATACTGCCATGAAAACAATTAAATAAAAAAAATAGAATATATATGATGAAAAAACGAGATGAGGTTTTGTTTCTACCAGATAAAATCTGACAGCTATTATCAGTACCGCTGTCGGTATTGCATAGGCCAGAACTCCTCCATGATATTTACCGGAAATAATCAATAAAAAACTACTTAGAACAAAAAATTGAATTATACTTGTACTAATAAAAACACGTAAAAAATTTTCAGGGCTGATTACAGCATATGTAATAACCAGAGCGATAAGAAGCATGCTTATTATCATTTCAAAAAGCATCAAAGCAGTAGCCTTATTTCTTAAAACATATTCGTCAGCAGGATATTTACGCAGTAAAAAGTCCAAAATACCAGTCATAGTTACCTCAAGCTTGTAATTAGTAAGTTAGCAACAGTTACATTTTAATATAAAATAGTAAATTCAAATTTATTTTCCTTTAAAATTATTTTTTTTCATTTCAGCATGATATTTTCCTTTATTACAGACAAAGAAATTCTTATTTATTTGACTTTTTACTATTCCGATTATAAAATATAATAAATCATTAAAAAAGGTAACCGATATCAAAAAAGATTTTAAAACAACCGATGAACCTCAGTATAAAGTTATCAGGTTCTCCTGCAGGGAAATCACAATTCTCAGTATAAAAGATATTGTTATCGACCTTGAAAAAGCCATATTTGGCGGTGAAATTAAAAACATTGTTCTGGATCTTGAGGACGTCCATTATTTTGATTCAAGTTTTATCGGATATCTACTGAATGTTCAAAAAAAACTGAAAGTTAATAACAAACAGCTCTTTATCACATCGCTTAACAGCCGTATTTTTAATCTGGCTGTCGGCGGAGAAATTGAACAGTTATTCATTGTTTTTTCTTCACCGCAGGATGCAGTGCAAAACTGCATGTAGGACCGGAAAATAATCTGAATTAAGTGACATTTTAAATTAAACTACAACTAAATATCAATGAAAGAAATTTTCATAAGATTGGAGTCATATGGAGAAGGAATATATTTTATCACTGGATTTCGGAACACAAAGTCTGCGTGCAATACTTTTTGACAGATACGGACAGACAATTGATGCTGAAAAGATAACTTATGAACCCTACTCGTCTGCTAATCCCGGGTGGGCCGAGAAAAACGCTGATGATTACTGGAATACAATGTGCTCGGCAATTTCAGGGTTAAAAGAAAGAAATCCTGCAAATTTAAACAAAATCCTCGGTATTGTCGTTACAACTCTCAGAGATTCATTTGTAAACGTTGATATAAACGGAAAACCTTTGCGTCCTGCTATTTTATGGCTTGATCAGAGAAAAGCTTCAGGTGCTCCTGATTTTTCACTGAAGGATAAAATACTGCTGAAAATTATAGGGATGCAGCAGGCTCTTGAAATTTTATTCAGAAAGGCGAAATCAAACTGGATCAGGCAGAATCAGCCTGAAATATGGGATAAAACGCATAAATATCTCATGATTTCCGGATATATAAATTTCAGGCTTATCGGAGAATTTAAGGATTCCATAGCCAATCAGGTCGGGCATATACCTCTGGACTATAAAAACAAAAAATGGATTACTAATACGTCAAACATGAAGTGGAAAATATTTAACATAAATATTGACAGGCTTCCGGAACTTATCCCGCCATCTCATATTTTAGGAAAAATCACCGGAAAAGCCGCCGGAGAAACCGGGCTGCCTGAAGGAACAATTGTCTATTCCGGAGGCTCGGATAAGGGATGTGAAACTCTGGGAGTCGGATGCAGCAGCAATGATACGGCAAATATCAGTTTCGGAACAACCGCAACAATTCAGACAACAACATCAAAATACTATGAAACAATTACATTCATACCGCCTTTTCCTGCAGTTATACCCGGAATGTATAATCCCGAAATACAGATTGAAAGAGGTTACTGGCTGATAAGCTGGTTTAAAAATGAGTTTTCAAAAAAGGAATGCATGGAAGCTGAGCAGCTTAACATCACTCCGGAAGAACTTCTCAACCGCAAACTTGAAGAAGTTCCGCCAGGTTGTCACGGACTTATTCTGCAGCCCAGCTGGAGCCCGGGTATTCTTACGCCAACAGCAAAAGGATCAATTATCGGCTTTGGCGATGTTCACGATCATGCTCATCTGTACCGTGCAATTATCGAAGGAATAAATTACAGCCTCATAACCGGAATTATCAAAATTGAAAAAAAATCCGGAATTAAAATAAAAACTCTGACTGTTGCAGGCGGAGGATCACAGAGTGATGTTATTCTTCAGATTACCGCAGATATGTTCAACCGTCCTGTACGCCGGCCTGAAAATTTTGAAGCATCTGCTCTGGGCGCTGCAATAATCGGCTTCATCGGAGCAGGAATATATAAAAATTACGATGAAGCTATAAGCAATATGGTCAGATACAGTAAATATTTTTATCCTAGGAAAAAAAATATCCGTATTTACAGAGAAACCTATAAGCGAATCTATGTCAGGATAAATTCCAGATTGAAAAAACTCTACCATGAAATTCAATCTATTACTAATTATCCTGAAATTTAAGCTGATTCATAATCGCCTGCTTCATCGCCTGCAACATCACCTGTATCATCGCCTGTCAATCGTCTGCTTCATCGCCTGTTTATCGTCAGACACATAGCTTAAAAAGCAATTAAAGCCTGATTTAATGTATAGTTATACATCAAAAAGCTCATTTCTGACAAAAAAATAGGAAAAAAATGGAAAATTCTTCGTAAATATAAAATTTTCCTTTACAGTACCTTGCTATATACAGTACCGTTTGTTATATTGTATCATACATACTATAAGTATTGGAGAAGCCGATGAACATACAGTTCAAAAAGGGAGTTCTTGAACTATGCGTGTTGACATTACTGCAGAATGACGACAGATACGGATATGAACTTGTAAGCAGAATTTCTCAAAATATTGAAATATCAGAAGGTACTATTTATCCGCTTCTGCGCCGGTTGCAGAAGGACGGCAATGTCACAACTTATCTCCGGGAATCAAATGAAGGACCACCGAGGAAATATTACAAACTTACCGAAAGCGGGAAAAAAATGTGTTCCGAACTGACCGATGAATGGTTCGGATTCGTAAAAAAAGTAAACATAATTTTAGGTAGGAGCAAATAAGATGACAAAATCCCAATTTATAAATCAGCTTAAAAGACATCTCTCCAGTATTCCCACAAAGGAAAAGGATGAAATACTCTATGACTATGAAGAACATTTTTCATCAGGAATCGCCGAAGGTAAAAGCGAGGAGGAAATCTGCAGCTCCCTCGGCACAGTAAGGACGATAGCAGCAACAATTAAAGCTGACTATTTCATTGATAATGCTGAAAACAGCTACAAACCTAAGGATATTATATCAGCTGTTTTTGCTGCCGCCGCTTTGGGTTTTTTCAATGTAGTCGTTGTTCTCGGCCCGTTCTGCAGTGCGGCTTCCGTTATTTTTTCAGCCTGGGTGGTTTCATTTGCATTTTTCACAGCCGGTTTCGGAGGTGCGGTTCTGTATTCATTCCTTTCACTGTTCAATAACGGAATCACATGGTTCGGCACTTTTTCCGGTTTATCATTCACTACAGTCTTTTTCGGATTATTATCATTGGGTATGACTGGAATATTCCTGGGTCTTCTATGTTTTTACATAACAAGGCTTTTTTTCAGACTTACGGTAAGATATCTGAAATGGAATTTAAATTTCATAACATTAAGGAGAATTTAAAATGAAAGTAAAAAAAACAATCTTATTCATGGCAGCCGTTTATGTTTTATTCATTCTTATAACAATATTCAGTTTTTCTTCGGATATAAAACATAATGCAGGTAATATTTCATTTGCCATGGGACAAAGCAATATGCAGGCATTCGTTATTGATCAGAATTCATCAGTCGCTTTAGACAGCGAAAACGACATTTTGATAAAATCGGTAATCGCTGAAGTAAATGTTAAATTTGAAAAAAGAACAGACATTAAGGTTCATGCTTACGGCGAAATAAAAATTAATTCAGAAATTGAACCGGAGCTTATTACTGAAAAAAGCGGAAATACAATCAATATATATCTAAAAACGGATAAAATCAACAATAACATGCGGGGGAAACTGACGTATGACATACTGGTCCCTTTTACATTCAAAAACAATCTTCAGATCAGCAATATTTCCGGTAATACATTTCTTGATGGAAATAATATGAAACTTACAGGTATCAGTTCAGAAAATGTTTCAGGAGATACAAATTTAAAAAATCTGGAATGCGGCAATTTTTCCGTTGAGTCGGTTTCAGGCAGCATTTATTTGGCTGCAGTTATTGCTGATAAGGCTAAATTTAAAAACGTCTCAGGCGATATAAAAGCGGAAGAATTCAGGGCAGATACTAATGGATCATCGGTTTCCGGGGATATCAGATTTCAGATATCTTCTTTGGAACACAACTACTACATTGAAACCGTTTCCGGATCAATTACCGCAGTAATACCCGGCAATTCACAATTTATTCTAAAAGGCGATTCCGTTTCCGGTGATATTAATTGCCGTGAATTTGCAATAATGGTTACAAAAAAATCTCATACTGCTTTATATGGACATACGGAATCGGGTAAATATACCCTGGAACTGGAAACTGTTTCAGGTGATATTGATATCAGCAGAAAATAAAACCTTCTGAACATTAAATTCGCTTCAGGCCGGATATTTTCAAATAACCGGCCTTTTTTTATAACAAACATTGTTAAATTCTTCTTGAAAAGAAAGTGTATCTGTATTATATATTAAATAGTGACAAAGGCTGAAATCGGGTGTTTGAATGAGTAAAAAAATTACTTTAAAACTTGATGAAATGATTGAAGCTATGGAAAACCACAATAATTACATCAAGCACTACATTGATCTGGAAACAGGTGAAATCATCTTCACTGCGGATGATTATTTCATTGAGGATATTGAAAACGAAAATGAAATAATGATTAACGAAGAACCTGAACGGTACTGCTTTATAGATCCGGTTGATTCGGATGAAGCTTTTAAGATTATGGAAAATTTCGTACATGATATTTCAGACAAGCAGATTCAGGATAGTTTTTACAAATCAATTTACAGATCCAAACCTTTCAGACACTTCAAGGATACGCTCAGCGAACATCCGGAATTACAGAGTAAATATCATGATTATCACCGGGAGCATATGAATCTGCTGATAGAGGAATGGCTGGAAGACAAATCTATTTCAGCAGATCTTATTTAACGATAATTTTAGATTTTTCAGTTATTTCAAAAACACCCTGGATTCCGAAATACCAGGAGTCCTGACCTTCATCATCAAATCCTCTTGCATAACCGACATAAAAAGAAAGCGGAAGGAAATAGCCGGCTGCAAAATCGGCAAAAAGTTCAATCCCTGCAGTTTTTCTGATGTTTCCGGCATTAAAATCCGATCCATCCGTAAAAACTTCTCCCGCTGTAAAATACGGAACCAGATATAATTTACTGAACATCAATGGAAATGTTCCGCATCCCCCTTCTTTTCTAATCAGAGGCAGATAATATCCTAACGAAGTTTCAGTCATGTTGAGTCCTTCCGCCTCACTTGATTCATATCCTCTCATCCCATGAGCTGAAAGGGATTCAAGGCTGGCAGAATAGAAATAACTGCTTCCCAGTGAAAATGTATCAGTGCTGTCTTCACCTATGATACTTCCTCCGGATATACTTAATTTTAATGTATGGTTTTTAAAGAAAAACGGAATGTAAAAATCAGAAAAAACCGTTAGAATTATGCTTTCTGAATCCGAATTTATCATTTCACTTGAATATATAACATCAAACTGCAGATCCATACCTTTCTCTTTCGAAACTGAATAAGGGAAATAAGAGGCATTCGAAAACAGAATACTGGCTCCAAGATATGACTCTGTTCTCTCTATTTCATCATAGGTTTCATCTACATGAAGGTAATAATCAGAAGTTTTCTCATAAATTCCGTACAGATTAAGACTGCTGTAAAACGAGTTTTTTATCAGCGGAAATGAAAACTGCATTCCGGTGAACGAAGAAAGTGAAAAATCATTTTCCTTTTCTTTATTGTAAGTCCAGTCAATTTCATCTGAAGTAAAAATGTTGTTATTCATGTATAAGATGGAAATTTCAGGTACATATCTGGAATATGTATAACTTACATCGATGAAACTGTTTTCCAGTCCGAAAACATAACCGCCTGTTACCTGATAGGTATGAAATTCAAGCGGGTCCTGTCCGTAAAAGAAGAGCTGTGCTGAATTATATACATCATCACCAAAAGCCTGACCCCATAAAACCGGAAACCAGATTGACGGTATTAAATGAGGAAATGGGTTATAATTTTTATCTGCTGCTGCAATATCCGGTTCATCCTGAAGCTGTGAAGTAAAATAACTCACAGGAAGCGGTTCAACGGGTAAAGACTCCGACGTCAGCGGTTTTTCCGGATAATCAATCAATACTACATCATAACCTTTTCTACTATAGCTGACGGCTGCTATTTTTTCCCCATCGGAAGAAACCGATGATTCGAAAAAACCTGTCTGAGTATTTGTCAGCCTGTTCATTGTTTTCCGGGCAAGATCGATTTCATAAAGATTATAAACACCGGACCTGTCTGAAGAAACTATAATACGATTGTCTGATGCCCATGCAGGATAAATCGTGAAAGATTTTTCATCTTCTATTACAAGTATATTTCCGGTAGGAAGATCAGCAACAGCAAGAACTGTCGCTCCCGAAGGTTTTCTATAACCGAAAACAAGTTTTTTTCCGTCAGGAGAAATTTTGCAGTAAAACATCTGTATCTGTGAATTGATGATTTCAAAAATGGAATTATCCCCCCTTTCAACTTTCAGGCTGTATAAATCTTTATCTGCGGAAATTTGAGCTGTCAATCCGGCTTTTCTGTCAGCATAAATGATTCTTGCTTTTTTTGTCAGCTGTCTGCTTTTACCGGAGTTTAATTCAAAAAGATCATAATAAGTGTACCTGTTTGAATAAATCCTGTAATCATTATATATCACTGAGCCGTTATCAACTGAAAGTGAACCGGGATCAGATACATTTTTCAGCTTTACCGCCTTTTCCGATTCCATGTCATATCTGAAAATTGCCGCATGATCCTTTCCGTCATATTGAACATAAAAAACTGATTTCCCGTCTTCTGAAAATACCGGCAGGGAATTTTTATAACCGCTCCCGGTAATATTTGAATATGCCGTCAGAGGGATCTCTCTTATCTTTTCTCTCTGAGCATCGAACCTGGAATACATTGCTTTTTTCCATTCATCATAAAGTGCCGGAAATGAAGTTCCATATACATCATAGCTGTTCATGAAGTTCAGAAACGGAAGGACATTGTTTGAATTCGCATTAAATATTCTGTTGAATGATTTCTTTCTTGTTTGCAGAAGGTACTGATTGAAATATGCGCCGTAGAGATATGGAATATTACCTGCAGGCCATTCATAGGGATATGTCGATGCCTGTGCCAGGCTTTTTGCGTTTCCGTCCTCAAACTCGGTACGCATTATCATTTCGGTATAATTACTGTTAAGCCTGCCTTTACCTGTAAGATATGATTCGTTAAGAACCGCATTTCCCTCAATTATAAAAATTGGCTGGATTATATTAGGAACAATTATACGACCGAAGACAACCCGTCCGCATGCAGGAATTCCGTTTATCATATCTATGTCAAGTACATGCGTATATTCATGAATAAACAGTAATGTAAGCCATTCATCAAAGTTTCCGATTGTATCATGCGGTTGGGGCCGTGACAGATACATGACCACTTTGTTTTCAGGAAACGGAGTGGAATAACCATTGGAAAAATCCGTCACATCCATGAGAATAACATCTGTTTTTGCAGCCGGCTTCCATTTCTCACGGCGGGTGAGTATATCATAATATTTTTCAGTAATATCCGTAAGTTTCATTGCGTGAACCTTCAGACCCTCTGTATAATGAATTCTGAAATGAGGCGTCTCAATTGTTTTCCAGTTTTCCTTTCCCGGAAAACTGCTGACGCTCTGTGCTGAAAGGACCTGAACACCAGCTAATAAAATTATCACTGAAAGAATTATCTTTTTCATGTTTAACCTGTACTTTCAAAAAAATAAATACTGGATCTATATTGTATTTTATATTCATTTTTGCAAGAAAAAATCATTTTTTTTCAACCCCTGTAATCCCGAAAAATATTTGACATCAAGTAAATTAAAAGAAAAATATATTTTATGAAAACATGTCAAATCATCATGATACTGATCTTGTCCATAATTTTGTCATGCGATAATTCGGAAGATTCAAAAACAGCTGAAAATCAATTTTCCAATCCGCAGAAGGTGACAATTCTTGGTTATGACAATGCCGGTGATAATGCAATGGAGCCGTTTATTACAAGAGACGGCGCATATCTGATATTCAATTCCGATCAGTCTGATAACAATAAAGACATTTATATTGCCGGATATGTTGACGGTATTACATTTCAGCTGATATCAAAATTGGGAAATGTAAACTCAACGGGGGTGGACGGAACTCCTTCAACAGACATCTCAGGAAATTTTTACTGTATAAGCACAAAAAATTATGACAATGTTTCATCTTTCGACACCATATATACAGGAACTTTAGATAGCGTTAATAATAAAATCGATAATATTGCAGTTGTAGACGGTCTTGCCGATGATGTCCCATATCATGTTAATTTTGACGTTGAGATTAATCCGGCGGGAACTAAAATGTACTTTGTAGACGGAGAATACGACACATCGTGGAATCCGATTCAGGCTGATATAAAAACAGCAGCTAAATCCGGTTCGAATTTTACTGTTGATGCCGACTCGGATTTCATTATGATGAATATAAATACTTCAGATCTTGAATATGCTCCGTGCATTTCATCCGATGGTCTGGAACTTTTTTTCAACCGTGCCTCGGCAGGAGATGTCAGAATATACCGGTCAACAAGAAGCAGCAGCTCGTCTCAATTCAGCATTCCTGCAGCTGTAACCCCGATTTCAGAATTTGTCGAAGGTCCATGCCTGTCGCCGGATGAAAAGTCACTTTATTATCACAAAAAAGAAGGCAGCCGGTTTGTAATTTACAGAATGACAAGATGAACCAATATAATGATTCATCCGATTGTTTTACTTCAGTTTAAAATTTTTAAACAGCAAAATGCCTGTTTCAATTATGGAAATATCATATTCTGACGGGTTTACTTCATGATCTTTGACTTTATATAATTCCGGATTTGTATTTGAAACAGGAAGAACTTTTTCCCTGCTCAGATAACGAATGCATTTATTCTTTTTTACATAAATCCGGTCCTGTGAGAATTTAAGTGTTTTCGCTTCCCATCCCGATTGCCATAACTGCTCCTCCGTGATTCCAAGTTCTTCAGTAGTAAACATTTCCTCTCCGCTGCAGCGTTCAATAAAAATAAAAAACAGTTCACCTTCATGGAAATAAAATGAACAGTTTTCCTCATACCAGTCTCTTAAAAGGGCAGTTGTAATTTTAACCAATTGCTTATTTTCCGGATCATAATACCCGGTAATTCCTTCAGATTCCATTTTATCAAGATTTTTGATATTGGATTCTATTTCCTGGTACTGCTTTCTTATTTTCAGAATATCGTTTTCAATATTTTCAACAGCATTTAACATACCTGAAAAAAACAAAGTTATAAAAACAATAGCGCAGAAGATACCGGTCAATCTTCCAATTTTCATTTCTGGCCTCCGTATGTAATTTACTTTTCCATTTGTTCTTTGTTCCGTCAATTTTAAATTTATTTATTATTTATTGTTCATTATTCATTGCCTTTTTTATTTATTGCCGTCTAGCTCCCAGCGGTTGTGATGGCTGTAAAGAAATCTGAATGACAAAGAGAAAAAAACCGGGATGCATGTGATAAAAAATATCGGGAAGACAGAATGAAAACACGATATGATATGTAAGTAAAAACAATAACAACTACTCACTTCAAGGTTTGATAAAACTGAAAAGATTAAACCACTATTAGATTCAGAAATAATGTTACTTAACCTATCAAAAAGCTCGAACAGCACGTATTTTTTGTGGTGCATTTTTTGATGAAGTACCTGATGGTATACCACTCAAAAAATTTCGTATCGCTGCAGAACCAGCATCCATTTCAGATGAGCTAAAGTAAGTAGCAATTGAAAATCCTCCAATTCCGTATGCGCTTAAATTTAAATCCATTTGATTAAGTTCATAACTTGACGGCAGAAACCAGTCATTGTACCCGTTAACAACAAGACTATCACAGTATTCAGCGGCTGGAGCAGTTCTTACACCTTTGTATTGTAACATTTTTGCAGTATTATTCTTCCCGGAGCCAATAGATAACAGAGTCCCCCCTGTTGCCAAATCAGTATTTAACCAAGTAGATGTAGATAACCACATACATAGAACAGGAGAATCCTCCGGCGCAGCCTCCAGGTATCTCCAACCGTCAGTTTTCCAGTTCGGATTCTCATAAAATATCCATCCACCGGCAGGACCTTTCTCTCGGAGACTATATATTTTACCATCATTATATACATCAATCACATCATATTGACATGACATGAGTGACGCCATTAAAATGAAAATTAAAAGTTTAATTTTTCTGCTCATCGTCATTACTCCTAAAAAAAGAAACCTGCACCGGCATTAATTAACATATAATTCAGTGAACCATCGTTCTGGTAAACCATACCATATTCGCATCCTGCTGAAAAGAAAATTGAATTTGTATATTTGTATTCAGCTGAAAGCCCCGTTTTAAATGTAGGTTTAAAAATATGCAAATACTGAGTAGGTTCTTCGGCAGCAGTTTTATTGCGGTCAACATATTCAACATTCAGATAAGCAATTCCAACAGAGACTATAGGTTTCATACTCAATCCATTCAATCGGAATAAATTATATCCGATTGTCACATAGAATGGCATGAAAAAAAAATGAGTAAATTCCAGATTTAAATCTTCCCTTAAATCTTTTCCATGCAGATAATAAAACCCCACGTTTAAACCTGCGTCAAAATTATTAATCCACAGATTATGCCTTGTGACATCTTCAATAGCTCCAAATCCGGGCCAGAACATTTCCGAAAAGGTTCCAACAGGGAAGATAATACTCGGCTGAAACGACATTGTAAGTTTTTTTATCAGAATTCTAACTTTTGACGTATCAGATTCATCGCCAACTTCATCAACTGCTGAAATATCAACTCTTGTGTAATCCTGTGATTTTTTCAGCAGATAATCTGTTTTTTCTGTTCGGGCAATAACTTCTCGCTTGCCTTTTTTTGTGCCGTAAATTATGTACTGCTTTACTTTGCCGTCAGAATCAACCGACGGGTTCCAGGTAATTTTTCTGTCACTGGAAGTCAGATCACCGGAAGATGTGATTTCAGGTCTTTCAGGCGGCACATTTTTAGTTTTAATTTTAAGTTCATTACTCGCAGCTGATTCACTGCCGTAGCTGTCGACACTTGTTACTATTATGAAGTATTCGGTATTACTCGAAAGTTTTTTCAGCGTAACCGATTTGTCTTTTGATTCCGCAGCAGGCAGATATTTATCGTTATCGTTTTTTTTAATGTATATGATGTATTTATCCACAGCGTCATAGGGCGGAAGCCATGACAGTGAAACCCTGTCTGTTCCGATTGTACCTTCAACCTGCAGACCTGCAGGATTCTTTTCTGAGATGAAAAGAACTTCTTCTCTTTTCAGAACAAATTCTTCAGGCTTATTCAGTTCTTTCCGGAAGGTATAGCTTTCCTGGTTTTCATCAACCATGAATGCAACAAGTTCTTTTCCATCACGTTTGCGAACATATACTTTCCACATTTTAAGTTTTGTGTAGAGAATGCGCATTATGGTATTGCGGGATATCTTCAGAAGTTTGTTATCAGCCATTTTCAAGGTAACAGAATTTTCACCGTCGGTAATGATGCTTCCTTCAACAATTGAACCATCAGTTAAAAATATATATTCCGCGTGCAGCGACACTGTAAAAACCATAATTATTAAAAACGCTGAAAACGGGAGAAGGAAACCTCCGGGAGTTTTGAAATTCATTTCAGTTTCCTCCGAAAACTATAACTTGCATAAAATTTCATGTTGGCATATATAATGTAATAATTGACATGAAAGTTTTTTATTTCAATTACTTTATTTGTTTAACAGTCTGATCTATTCAACAATATATTCCTTATAGTTAAAGAATTCATCAGTCTTTAAATCCCGCATTTTTACCAGAAATCTGGTTTTTATCAATTGCATTTTCCCGGCTGATAAACGGGTTTCACCGGAAAGTTTTGAAACGATCCTGTCATTTTTATCTTTAATTACCGAATCCTCTGTAATTAGAATATCCTTTTCTTCCGCAAGTTCAATATTCTGAACCAGCTTGTTTCCACTCATCGATGAAGTAAAAACATTATTGCCCTTATTTAATTTTCTGTTTGCTATTGTCGGAATAAGTAAAGCTGCAGTTAAATCCTGTGACAGATATTCAATGATTACACTCTCTTCAGCAACCCAGGGATATAAGATCAGTTTTTTATTTGTAACGTTTTCAGACAAATAAGCCGTGTATTCTGTTTTATATTTATCAGCAAGTTCATCAGTATTTGTTTCCACTGTTTCAAATACACTGTTAAATTTAATAACTGCAGGATTATTCTTCAGAAAAGTATTCCTGAAAATGTCTGATCCGGTACCGGGATAATTTTTTTTAAATGATGCCTCATACCTGCTTTCTTCAGGACATATTGTAATGACTTTCCATCCGCGATCAACCCGAAACTTAATTCTTATTTTTTGTATCAGATCAACATAGGAATCTGTATGAAGTATATAATTGCGGATTGTTAAATTAAATGTATTCTCGCTACTGAAAAGATTACTGCCTTTTATAAAATACGAATCAGATTCCATGGAATAAGATTTCATGTGAAATGCAAATAAGATACAAATGACAAATGAATAAATTTTAACCATATATTTCTATCACCCTTTTGGAATTTAATTCATCACCAGCTATTAACTTGTAACTTTCATCTTTCATCTTTCAACTGCTCTCCGCCGTGAATATTCTCAATTTTTTCAAGTTCAAATTTCAGCGCTCCGATTGAAATAAATATCTCATACAGAGACAGAATGAGCGACAGCATAAGCAGAAGCAGACTGATCATGAAAAGAAACTCCGATATTACATGAAACTCAAGTATGATAAGCAGCATGCACACCACACAGAAAATGAAACTGAGCACTCCAAGCACCTGGGTATATTTTATTATTCCCAGTCTTGTTTTAAAATTCCTGATCTGCTTCAGGATATTTTCTTCAGGATTATTCTTATAAACCGGAATTAACTGTCTGATTAAATTTGAAAGCGCGAGAAATCTATTTGTATAGGCAAGCATAAGCAGGGATATGGCCGAAAAAAGCAATGCAGGTGTTGAAATATTGAATTCCATATTCAGACTCCTTTTAAGGTTCAGACTTTTTCTTTCATAAAGCATCTGCTATTAAAATACGGATTCAATAATAAAGTCAATGCTTAAAAGGATAAATTCCATTTTAAAATCAAGTCCTTCCGTTAAAAATATAAAATGAAACCATACATACGCCAACGGAAGGACTCAAGGAGGGGACAGAACAAAATCAGGCAGCCGAAATCCGTATTTTACGGCAATTCCGATTGCCTGATGTGCAGAGAACATATCCGCTTCTACAAACCGATATTCTTCGCCAGAAATGATCCAGATAGACCTTTAAAGCTGCTGTCAAATTTCAGGTTCACAATTTTATCATTGTTCATTTCTTTTGTTGATTGAATAATTTCAGGATATACCTGAATTTCAGAACCGGTTTTCACATATACAGGAATCCTTTCAAGCGGACTCTTCACATTTTTAAGCCATACAGGTCCTTTTATAACCTTTCCGTTCCAGAAATCAGTCCAGCTTCCTTCAGGAAGATATACGTCTCTGATTCCTTCGCTGTTCAATACAGGTGCAATTAAAAAACATTCTCCAAAGTAATATTCATCATCAATATTCCAGCAGACAGGATCCTTGTCGTGATCAAATAAAAGCGCCCTGAGTACAGGATATCCGCTGGTTACAGCCTTCTCGCCTTCATTGATAATATATGGTATCAGTGCATACCGCAAATTCAGCCATTTCCGTACAATATCGGCGATTTTAGGATATGCATAAGGTTCTCGTACATTTGAACCGTGATATCTGAGATGTGACGTAAACACTCCGACCTGAGTCCACCGTACATATAGATCATCAGGTGTTATGCTGTTCATGAAACTCGGATATCCGTGAAATCCGGGAACATCATGGCTCCAGAATGCAAATCCCGACAGACCTATATGAAGACCTCCCCTGATTGAACCTGCAAGTCCATCCCATGAAGAAGCGCAGTCACCGCCCCAATGAATTGGATAACGCTGACATCCGGTCCAGCCCGCTCTTGCCCAGATCATCGTATCGCTTCTGCCTTTAACCGATTCGGTAATTTCGTAAGCTGCTTTCTGATATAAAAGTCCGTATAAATTATGAAGTTTTCTGTATGGAAGATTCATGTAATCCGCATCTTCTTCAATGGCCTCGCCGAAATCCGTTTTTATCAATGCAGCTCCCATTACAAGAAGTTTTTTAAGAAGCCCCTGGTACCATTTTACAGCTTCCGGATTAGTAAAATCTATAGTGCCGTTAAATTCAACTGAACTGAAATTGGATCCTAATGAAACGTTTTTACTTTTCGGTGCGATATATCTGTTATCCAGAGCTGTCTGGTAATGAATTGTATCTTTTGCAATTGCCGGCAGCTGCCATAAACTTATTTTAATTCCCTTATCATCCATTTCCTTCATGTATTTTTCAGGGTTTGCAAAATTTGCCCTGCTGAATTCCCATTCACACTTCCAGTTTTTTTCAAACCATCCGCTGTCGAGATGTATGACGTCACAGGGAAATTTTCCTTCACGCATGAGACTGACAATTTCACGCGTTTCATCTGCGGTAAAATAAGTCATACGGCTTAGCCATGTTCCGTAAGACCATACAGGAACCTGTTTCGGAAAACCTGTAATTTTACGGTAGTTATGAATAATTTCCTCCACGCTGTTCCCGCCGATAAAAAACAGGTCAAGAACATCATCTTCGATTAGACCCTGGGCCGCACGTGTTGAAATATCAGCCAGAGACAGACGGACATGCGTACTTGTCATAATCAGCAGCCCGTATCCTTTGCTTGACACATAAAAAGGAATGTTCTTGTATGCCCGGCGGTTATTTACGCCAAGCCCGTCAGAGTTCTCAAGTACGAATGTTTTACCCGCCAGATTCATGGCGGCAAACCGTTCTCCCGTACCGGCAAATTTTTCATCAGCTTTCGCATGCAGAGAATACAGACATCTGTCAATGGATCCGTTTTTGGTAACACATCCCATGCTGTATGATTCAGGCTGATGCGGAAAAAAATTATCATAGGACATGAAAGGTACTGCATTTTTTCCGTCCGGATACATAACAGCTTCAAAGGATTCCTGCGGATCAGGCTGAAGATCACTCCAGTATTCCACAGGAAACGGAGCAGTATTAATTTCCATTCTCCTGACATTGTTCTCATCCAGAATCTGAAATCCGGTTTCGGTTTTTACGGTATGAACCGGCATCTGTTTAATATCTTCCGACCATTCCAGCATCGGATTTACACTGTCATCCGGCAGCTGTTTTTCAAAAGCGGATGTTATCCGTATTACGGAATTACCGTAGCAGCGTACAGTAAAGTCATATATCTTTTCTGATGTATCCTTATCAGGGCGTATAAAAATATTGTCCGTATTTTGCGGCTGAAAAGGAATTTTAATTACAGCAGCGCTGCCGCTATCAGCAACATCTCTTGCTCTTCCGGCACTCCATATCTTTTCTCCGGAAACTCCGGGAACATCCTGATCCAGCATATCAAAAATAAAACGATTCCCCTGTTTCATAACAGAAATCTCCTCTAAAAATTAGTCTTTTTTTAACCTTTGGTCGCTCCGGAATAAGATCCCATTGCAATAAATTTCTGAAAAAACAGAAACAAAATCAATGGAACCAGGGAAGCTATCATTATCGCTGCAGTTAATCTGGTATCATCAAGCCCATACTGCCCCTGAAGCATACCGATACCCTGAGTAATTGTCCGCATCGCATTTTTCTGAAGCAGAAGTAACGAAAAAATAAGCTCATTCCACATGGACTGAAATCCTATTATGAACACAATTCCGAACATGGGTTTGGCAATCGGAACCATAATATACCATAGTGTCTGCCATATTGTTGCTCCGTCCATTTTTGCCGATTCGATAAGTTCATACGGAACCGTCGAGTAATAGGTTGCCATGATATATGTACCAAACGGCGAGAAATATGCTATCCATACCAGAATAAGCCCGAAGTAATTATTTATTAAATGAAGATGGCGGCAAATCTGAAAAATCTGTACGGATAAAAGCATCTGCGGAAAAATCATCAGGAAAAGTACCGCCAAAAAAATCTGCAGACGGTAGGGAAACCTGAGACGGCCGAATGCAAAGCCAGCAGTAATGCATACAAACAGATACCCTGCCATAGCAAGCGGCATGATTATGCAGTTGTTCAGGAAATATTTCATCATGCTTCCCTGGAACAGAACATATTTATAATTGTCCAGTGTGACCGAATCCGGCCAGAAAAGTTTATTGTCAACATACTCCACCGAAGATTTTAAACTTGTAATCAGAACATGATATATCGGATATAATGCAATAACCGCAAAAACAACAAGAACGGAATATACCGGTATTTTATAAAGATGTTTGCCGATTACCGACGGATTTATACTGTTTTCTTTATTCATCAGAAATCACTCTCCTTATATGTTATCCTTCATCAGTTTAACCTGTGCTATTGCGATTATGGAGCAGAGCAGAAAGAGCACCACCGCCCATGCACTTGAATATCCCATATTGAAACCTACAAATCCTGAATTATATATCCCATATTCAAGCGTAAATGTACCGAATCCGGGGCCACCCCGTGTAAAAGCATAAACAAACGGGAAAGCTCTTGCAAACAGTTCAATAAACGAAAGAACGATAAAGAACTGAATTGCGAATTTAATCGACGGCACTGTTACATTCCAGAAAGTCGACCACCAGTTTGCACCGTCAAGTTTTGCCGCATCATAAAGCTGTTCGTCAATGCTGCTCATTGATGCGAGGAAATAAATGCAGCCGAAACCGAGTTTTATCCATATGACAAATACGACTCCAAGGGATGCAAGAGCTGATTTTGACTGGATCAGCCAGTCGTGAGCAAAGGATCCAAGACCTGCAAAATTCAAAAAGCTGTTCAGCGGTCCGTTATCTCTTAGAATTATATTGAAAACCATTCCTATAATGACATAGCCCAGAATATTGGGTATATAAATAACAGCCCGGAAGAAGGACCAGCCCTTTAATCCGGTCCGCAGTATTGCCGCAAGAGCAAGAGGAAGCAGAACGCCGAAAGGTATAAATAAAATTAAGATTGCCGAGTTTTTAATTGATGTCCAGAAAATTTCATCTTTAATTAATGCACGAAAGTTATCCAGTCCTATAAATTCAGCAGAGCCCATCCCTTTCCATTTCGTAAAACTGTATATGAAATTCGAAATGACGGGGAAGATAATGAAAACACCCAGAAGTACAAGCAATGGTAAAATGAGAAGATATGAATCTACAGCTTCACCCCTGTTGATTTTATTAATTTGTTTTTTCATGAATTTCTCCGAATCTGAATAAAAAATATTTCCGGCGTCCGGATACGGTTATTCGAACGCCGGAAATTTTCAAAGGTGGCTATTTTTTTGCATTTTCCAGCATACTCTGGAAAGAATCAATAAATTTCTCTTTAGTGATTTCTTTCGATACGAAATATTGTGCAATGTATCTGTCCATGTTCTGATTTGCATCTTCGTTAGTAAGAAGTGTGGTCAGGTCTGTTGCAAATGTCTGTTTCAATATCTGTCCAACAAGAGGATAACCGAGTTTATTGATATCCATGTTCTTGTTTGGAGAAAGCGCACCTGTTTTACCCATCCAGATCGCATTTCCATCACCGGAAGCATAGCCTGCAATAACTTTAGCGGCAGCTTCAGGATTTTTAGACCATTTCATAACAGAATATCCGATACCGCACGGCTGAAGAACCTGTGTATCTTTATTTGGAGCTTCTGCAAAATTAATTGTAGGGAAATAGCCGATATTTTCTTTTCCAAGCGCATCGCAGAAATCTTTCCAGTGACCGATATCCGAAAGAAGTCCGAAGAACATTGCAGCTTTTCCGGCTTTGTAATTATTGATTGAATCAACAAAATACGGAGTTGAAGTATTTTTCATGCTGATATAACCTTTATCAAACATTTCTTTAATAATATCAACAGCCTTGCTGAAAGCTTCATTTCCTTTGAAACTCTGTTTTCCGGTAACAAGATCCTTAACGCCTGAACCGTAAATGTTTGCAACAAAAGTCCTTATCAGGAAATCTATGCCGTAAGGGCTTCCCTGAAGACCTGTTTCAATCGGCTGAATTCCCGCTTTTTTAAGTTTATCACACGCATCCATGAAAGAAGCATAATCAGATGGAGCTTTATCAGGATCAAGACCCGCTTTTTTAAAATCAGCTTTATTATAATATATACCGAATCCCTGTATGGTTAACGGTACAAGATGAACCGGTTTGGAAGCATTTCCGCCTTCAGAGCAGAATGACCAGCTGTATTCATCAATTTCTTTTCTCCAGTCCTTGATGTATTTATCAAGTTCAGCAGTATATTCATCAAACTCATAAGCCTGAGCTCCTGCATGAAACATAACTATGTCCGGACCTTCACCTGCCTGTACAGCCGCACGTACCAGCTGATAATAGTTATCATTCGGCTGAGCAACATGTTCAATGGTGATTCCCGGATTCTGCTGCATGATAAGTGCATCAATTTCCTTCATTACAGCACCAACTCCGGCATCTCCATATTTAAAATCCCAGATTGTAATTGTTGCTGATTTGCTTCCGCTTTTTCCGCAGCCTGTCAATATTACCAGTAATATTGAGAATACTGCAAAAAAAACTTTCATGTTTTTTCCCATAACATTTCCTCCTGTAATAATTTGTTCAGAGTAATATTAACTCTGATTTTTACCCCTAATAAGCGCTTAACAAGAACAATGCTTATTATTATTTAACCGCTTAAACAATAAAATAACTTATATTCTTTTGTCAATATCAATTTATTTCTTTATGAAAAATTTAAGAAAAATTCTTTATGCAGATTCTCTTTTAATTAAATTTACAGGTATAATGGAATGAGAAGGCTGCATTCTGCGCTTTTCAATTATATCAACAAGCATTTCTGCGGATTGGAAGCCAATATCATACGGAGCAAGGTCTATTGATGTAATAGTCGGTGAATTCACTCTGCAGAAAAGAGAATTACCCAGAGAAATATACATCATGTTCTGCGGAACCGAAATCTGATTGTCTTTTAAAAAACTCATTATACCGAAACTGTAAATATCATGAAAAGCAACAATTGCCGAATACTTATGAATATCCTCTCCTATGGACTTTAAAGCTTCGTATGACTCCTCTTCAGCCATAGGAAGATGAACAAGCGATTCCGCGCTTAATTCCCAGCCCATCTCGTCAAAGGCCATTTTGCATCCCTGAGTATGATGAACTGTCTGCATTAAATCTTCCGGTCCCAGAATAAAAAGGACATTTCTGTGACCTTTTAAAATAAGATGCTTGGTTGCGATATATGAAGCTGCTGTAAGGTCAACATCCACATAAAATACCTTTTCAGGTTCTGCAGGTGTGCCAATAACTACAAAAGGAATATTCTGCTGTTTAAGATATTCAAGATAAACATCGTTTACCCGCGGATTCATGATTAAAGCTCCATCGATAGGCTGCGTAAGACTGAGATCCGGATGATCCTCATCAGTCTCATTCAGATAATCGGCATAAAGATGCAGCTGATATTTCTGCTGATGAAGATTATCCAGAATTCCGGCAAGAAGCGGATTAAAAAAGACATCTCCGCGGATATTTTTGGTGGATGAAGTATAAAAACCGACAGTCCATGTTTTTTTACTCGCAAGATTTCTTGCAATAATGTTGGGTTTATACCCCAGCTCTTCAATAGCCTTTTTAATCTTTACAGTAACCTCAGGGCTCAGCTTCTGTTTACCTGACAGCACATATGAAACAGCCGCTGTAGACACTCCGGCTTTTTTAGCAACTGTTTCTATAGTAATTTTCATCTTGACATCCGTGATTTATTTAAACGTTTAAGTAAACTGACTAAAATATAATCTTTTTGTCAATTAAGTTAATGAAAAAAAATGTTTTTTCAATGTAAAATAACAAGTTGGCAAACAGTATTACCAGTTCAGTATAAACTGTTATTCATCTGCTGAATTTATTTTTGGACCGGTCATAAAACACGTTTTAAATTAAAACTTTACAGGGAAAACGATCAGCCCGCTGTAGGACAGAAATTTCTTTCAGAATGAAAATGATCTGAATAATTTAATACTGAAATTTTATTTCTTCCCGCTTTTTTACTCTTATATAATGCTTCATCAGCGAGGGAAATCAGAACTTCAGGTGCAAGGGACTGATCGGGAACCACAGTACTTACTCCAATACTGATAGTAACAATTTTTTCATCAAACGCAGGATGCAGTATTTTAATTTCCGACAGGCTTTTCTGAATTCTTCCTGCAATCAGCAACGCTCCGTCCGAAGTACACTGCGGCAGAATTACTATAAATTCCTCCCCTCCGTACCGGGCATGGACATCATCCGGACGGGAAGATGATTTTTTAATTATCTCAGCAATTTTTCTAAGACATTCATCCCCTGACTGATGTCCTGATGTATCATTATACTCCTTAAAATGATCAATGTCGCATAGCAGCATCGAAAGCGGTTTGGAATCTCTCTGCATCCTGTGCCATTCAGCATTAAGCCTGTTATCAAAATACCGCCGATTGAACAACTGCGTCAAAGAATCCACATTTGAAAGTCTATCCAGCTCCTTATTGGCTTTTATCAAAGCCGCTTCATATTTCTTTTTGGTTGTTTCACTGAAATAGGTAACAAAAAATACCAGGATTGATATCAGTATTATATTGCTGATTGCGCCGACAGGCAATTTACCGGAACCGGTTGAAAATCTGAAAAGAAAAATGCTTAGCATCAGCATATTAAAAATTCCAACAATAAAAACACCTTTCCGGTTTCCTAAGATATTTAATCCTGTTGCTGTTATTGCAACACTCCACATGTAGAAAGTATGGTGAGGAGACAGAAAACCGATGATAGTAAGAAAAATGCAGAAATACCAGATAATCACATAACCGATTTTTTCAATGTTTTCCCCTTTTTTGACTATAAAAATAGCCGGGATAATCAGTGCAACACTGACTAAATCAAATGCAGCTATAATCCGTTTTCCGGTAAAAAAATTAATAATAACAAAAAGAATATGTATTATAAGTCCGATTACAAGTATCAGCCAGGTAAGTTCAATCTGCCTTTTACGCGCAAGTTCAGATACATTTTTATCACTTTCATACTTCATTAATCACATTTAGCCCTATAAATAAAATTAACACGGCATAAATCATATAAATTACACATGAACCTGTCGAAAGTTCAAGGCGAATTCAAAACAGACAACCGCTATTTTATGGCAATAATCTAAAAATGTCAATTCTAATAAACAGATTGAATTTCATATTCTCCTAAATTCAAATCAACAACAGCAATCCCGTATTTCATTTCAGCTTATAAACTGAAATTATTCCGCCGCCGGTTACCATAATTCTGTCATTCGGCAGAAAGCAGGCATTTCCATATTTCAGATGCAAAGGCTCAAATATTTCTGCAACTTTTAAACCTGACTCAATTTCACTTATAGCAACATTTACTCCGTTATCATAAACTGCTAAAAATTTATTATCGGACGATACTGCAATGCTCATTCCACTGGAAATGAATTTGATTCCGGTCAGTTCAACGCTGCCCGAATTGATTTTCCATAATCCCGGCGGATTAAACCGTTCAAAAAGAATAATTTTATCCCCTGCCCATGCCATATCATCAACCGGATTATCACTTCCTGTTACAGTTTCAAAATGAATATTTTTATCAAGATCATATATGCGTAAAATATTGCCATCAGGTGTTCTTCCTGCAACTGCGCAGTATTTTCCATTATCCGACAGTTTTGTCAGCTGTCCGTCAGTGCCTGTATTTAAAACAGGGGCTTCAAATACGCTTTTCCCTGAATGAAGATTTATGATGCAGAAAACATCATTGGTTTTTCCGAAAACAACTTTCTCTCCTGACGAGTCAACATCAAGTATGTCATGATATGACAGATAAGTGCTTTCGGCAATTTTTTCAGTTTTACCGCTTTCAGCATCTAAAATCTGCAGTTCTATTTTTCTGTCAAAATCAGGAGTAATCAGAAGTTTTTGCGTCCCGGGAATATACTTAATTGAACGAATCATAAATGACTTCATTTCAAATATCTTTTCATGACTGCCGTTTTCAGAATTAATTTTCCAGATCCTTGAACCGTTATTGTCCGAATCCTGTACTAAAAAAATGTTATTATCTATTACTGCATATATCACACCTTTGAGATGTTCAGGAGTCGGAATCTGAAGTCTGAGCGGTTTATTATCAGCAGCAGAGTAAAAATATCCTTCTTTATATTTTTTCCAGGTAAGTTTATTTGCAAAAAACTGTATGTTGTCTTTTTCAAAATCAGATTTTGGAGTGTTGATTTTTTCTTTGCCTTCTGTATTGATTTTCCCGGAGCAGGTCACAACATGGTCTTTCTTAATTTCAATTGAAAAAAATGAATCTCCGTTTTCAAGAGTAAATTTATTTAAAGGAGTAATTTTCTTCATGCTATTTATCTCCATCATCTGATTAATTTCATACATTATTTCAGATCTCTGAATAACTGCAGGTTTTTCAATTCAGGAGTATATTTCCCCTCTTCTATCTCATGTATGATTTTTATAACCATGTCATTATATGGAGTTGGAATATTTTTTTTTCTGCCGTATTCCGATACAATTCCATTTATTGAATCAATTTCGCATTTTCTGCCTTTCTCAAGATCCTGCAGCATGCTTGCTTTCAGCAGTTTATGTTTCCGAATTGCCATCGGAAGTATCATATAAACAAATTTCTGTTTGAATTTATTTTTATAATCAAGCAGTTTACAGATGTCCTTTCCCTGAATCGGTTCAACCTTAATACCTGCAGCATGGGCAACATCAATGCATTCCTTAATAATTTTCTGAATACAGATTCTAGAATTTCTGTTTTTTGCGGCTTCGCCGAATGTTAATCCGGTTACCGCAGACATTCCGCTGAAAGAACTGTTTACAATCAGCTTCGCCCAGCGTGCACCCATGAAATTCTCTTCTATGTTTACCGGTCCCATCAGTTCCAGAATTCTTTTAATTTCAAGCAGCTTATTCTTATCCGCAACTTTTGAAAAAGAACCTGTTGAAAATGAAATGCTGTCCGGATTGGAAGTAAGCTCACTGTCTCCAGGATCTTTAAGAGTTGCGCCCCATTCGATCGCACAACCGAAGGTTCTTTTCTCTCCAATAATTTCCGCTACTGAAATCTCCGGAATGCCGTTCTGCATTGTACAGATGATTCCGTCTGCATTCAGGAATGGGAGTATTGATTTAACTGTCGCAGTATTTTCAGTCTGCTTTGTCATGAGAAAAACAATGTCATATTTCCCTGCGACTTCTTCTGGTAGAAATGCCTTTACCGGAACAGTCATTTCGACAGTACCTGTAATCTTAGCACCATTTAATTTCAAAGCCTGAATATGCAGTTTGTTCCGGCTGATAAGATCAATATCAATATTGTTTTTCGAAAGATATGCTCCAAGAACAGTTCCCAAAGCACCCGCACCCCAAATCGCTGTTTTCATTCTGCCAACCTCAGTAAATTAGTAAGGATAATTTTTATTATTTTCTTTTTTCAACATTTATATTACTATCAGATTCGATCGAATAAATAAATTCCGGTGTAAATAAATTGTAGTTTTCCCTATCCGAATCAATCTGATCACAAAAAATCTGGAAAATAAAATCATTCTCAAAATATAAAATCAAATCATTTAAAGGTTCTGACAATTCAAATCGACTTATTTTTTTGTTTTTAAATTCAAATACTTTTTCATTCGTTTTATTCTCTTCCAGCCAGCTTGAATATATTTTCCCGGTTTTTAATATACGCCAGGCACTAAAAACCAGGATAGAATATTCAGAATCGTAACACCTGACCCTATATGCCAGCATAGTTGTCGCCTAGAAAAATAAAAGGAGACAACTATTATGAAGTACAGCAGCCGAATTAAGTCAAGTGTA
>JAFGJZ010000126.1 GCA_016928815.1 Spirochaetota bacterium | reverse complement strand
CATAATCTGAATTATCTTATCAGAAAACTGAATAATCTTGACCAGACTTTTACAATTGAAGATGAAACAGTAATGTACCTTATAAATCGCCATAGAAAATTCCGGAATCCGGATGATACTGATATGGAATTTGAAAAACTTGTTGAACTCTGGAAATATAATATAAAAGAAAAATTATTTTAGCCGGCATTATGCCGGCTAAAATTGCGGTTATTCGGTAATGTCTCTTAAATCTTTCCGGACTGAAAATAATGTTCCATCTTCACTTCCCATAAGAAGATTGCTTCCCGCAAACGAAACAGAAGTCTTAATCCTTTCACCCAGATTGTAACTCCAGTTAATGTTGCCGTTATTGATATTCAGGTCATATACAGTATTGCCTGAAGTAAAGTAAAGAGAATCCCCCTGACTTGTCGGCGTATTAACCACAGTTCCGGAGAATTTTTTCTGCCAGTTGGTTTTTCCGTTATCAAGATTTATTGAAAATAAATTTCCATCACTTGCCGCTACCAGAGCATTATGTCCTTTAATAACCGGAGTGACCAGAATCGGACTGTTCAATTCAGAACTCTGAATTATTTTACCCTTCTTTTTATTGATAATAAACACTGTACCGGAATAAGTACAGGCGATCACACTGTTCTGATAAATGACCGGCGATGAAGATACAATTCGGGAATTCAATTCAAGTTCCCATTCAACCTTGCCATTGCTGGCATTCATGGCAAAAAATGACCTGCTGTCAGTACCTATGTACAGATTGGATCCGTCAAATACCGGAGTACTGTAAACACCTGAATATATATCCTTCATCCATATGATTTTTCCGTCAAAGGCGATTTTATAAACCTTTCCGGTACTTGTTGCCGCAAAAATCTCTTTTTCCGTTACTACCGGAGCCGTATTGAACAGAAGAGCACCATCAAGCTGATTCGAGAAAATAACTTTACCGGTAGATTTATCAAGTGAGTAGAATTTTCCGTCTTTGGCTCCTACATATATATTTTCTTTATATATGACCGGTACTGAATCAATTCCGCCATTTAAATCATTTTTCCATACGACATCACCCGAAGTATTCACGCATGAAATACGTCCTGTGGAAGAAGTTAAAATTGATCTGCTGCCTGATTCAAGTACAGACCCTTTTACTTCTCCAGGAAAATCAATTTTCCATGCAACTCTTTCAAGCAGCTTACTTTTAATTAAACTGGAATTAACGGTTTTTTCAGTTTTATCTTCCCATACAATTTCCTGTGTATAATCCTCATAACCTTTTGTTTTTATCAGAAGATTAACTTTTTCATTCTCTTTTACCGAATATTCCGCTTTACCGCGTCCTTTAAATCGACCGTCAATATAAATGCTGCTGCTTTTTTCAGGAGAATTAATAATTAACTTCATTGCTTTTGAAACAACTACAGGTTCTTCTTTTTCAGGCTGATCCCCGTCTGATATTTTTTCATTCTGAACAAGAATTGTTTTTTCGGCAGTCTGAACGGCTTTATCAATTTCAGCTTTATTTTCTTTTACATAAATTTCCAGATCATTGACTTCCTGTTTTTCAGCAATATCAATCTGGTCAGTTTTCTGGATAATATTTTCCGATTGAATAACAGTATTAATCTCGGCCAGTTTGTCATTTAACTTGGCTGTAAGGGGAGCCGCTTCCTTTTCACCTTTCTGTTCCTTTTCTGCTTTTTCTGTTTTTGCGACTTCAATAACCTCAGCGACAATTGAATTTAATTCATCAACTTTAGTATTATCAATTTCACCGCTTTGGTTCTCACCTATTATTATGCTCTCTTTTTCCAGTTTGTCATTAAGCATTTCTGTAATTTCAGAATCATTGCCTGCCGCATCTGTATTTTCAAGCACTGTAATTCTTTTTTTCAGCTGAACCTTTCCTTCAATAACTGAAATTTTCGTTACTTCTCCAGGCGTAGTTTCAACGGTAAATTTGGTTCCCCTGACTGCCGCAACAGAGGTAGGAGTTTTAACATCAAAGGAATCATTTTTAAGAAGTTTTTTAGGATTTATTATTCCCTTACCGATTTTCAGTTCGACTGCAGTTTTTTCAGAACCGTTCTCATTCAGACTCAATTCCTGAAGAACCAGTTTACTGTTTTCCTTTACCGAAATATATGAATCCTTTCCAATGACAATATTACATTTTGATTTGTCGCCGGTTTCAATTTCATCACCGGATTTCAGAGACATATTTATCTCAGCATCTTTCCACACTGAATTCTGGCCGATTCTGACATTACCGACAGAAAATACAAGTACTGCAGTATTTGCCGGCTTAACAGATTCTTCTCCGGATTTATCCTCTTTTTCGGAACAGGATATTACTGATATAATCGATAAAATAATGATAAAATAACTGTAAAATTTTTTATTCATAACGTACCTCTCTTATGTCACACAGAAAATGACATTAATATGATAATACTTGAAATAGATAAAAACAAGTTTTTTTTGGCGGGATTGTCCGGGTTATGTCTCATTAAAGACAAAAAGCAGTACAAAAATTAAAAATATTTCAGTTATTAAGCCAATATAATATATCAAATGCAATCATAAGCCAAAACAAAGAAAAATATACTAATGAAATTGAAATTATAATTTTTTTAAAAATCTTCATTCTTATTCCTGAACGATAATTTTCTGTCGAACAGGTCTGAAAATCAATGTTTTATCTTCACGTTTAATCTCAAGAATCACTGTTGTTCCTGCTTTTCCTCTAAGAAGATTTTTATAAATATGTTCCTGAGTGAGACCTTTCAGAACATTACCGTCAATAGAAATAATAATATCACCGGGCTGCAATCCTACCTGCGCCCCCGGAAATCCTTCATAAACATTGACAATTTTATATGGATTTTCATCTGTCACAGTCTCGATTCCTGACGGTACCTCGATACCTAATCCACCGAACTGATCCTTTCCGGCGAAACAGGAAGACAACAGAATGCATATAAACAAGATAAGAATTTTTTTCATGTGAATCCCTAGACCCGTTTTTTAAATTCGTTTATCATGCTTACCATCATAGCAACATGATCAGAAAGCAGATCAATGGCAATTTTCGAATCGCCGCTGCTGCTTAAAATACTGTAAAGTTCAGCAATCTCTTTTCTGACAATTTTATCTTTTTCTACAATAATATTCTGTGCTCCTGAAGAAGCTCCGCCTCCCCGCTGTGAAAGAATATCATTAAATGCTTTTCTGTTAAAATCACTCATAATTTTTTGCACTGGAATTTATTGAGGATTTTCCACAGTGCTTCCCGGGTCCTTATCAAGATTTCCCTCTGTATCATTTTCAACAGATGATTTATCAGGATTAGTATTTTTACCATTTACTCCAATATCGTCAACTACTTTTACCCTGGAAATAAATAAATCAATAGCATTATCTTTTCGTAACCGGCTGAAATCATCATAATGATGTGTTTTAAGATTTTCAAAATCAAATCCCGGATACTCATCCTTGCTGCCTGTTTCAAGAATTTCTATTGCAGCCAGAATTAATTTAAAATTATAATCATCAATATATTTTACGGCAATATCATTTGCCTTGTCAAATTCACCGTTTCTGAGATATTCGGCGGTTCGCTGCTCCATCTTAAATCTTAAACGGCGGGATACATTTTTTTCAAACAGATACTTTGAATTGTCATTTTCCTGAAGCTCCTGAAGCGACTTATCCTTGTTCTGCTCCATGTATGTTTCTTTTTTTGTCTGAAGTTCCACCGTATATTCTTTTTCATAATCATTAAAATCACGGTTATATTCTTTCAGATAATCTTCTCCGGTTTTACTTAAAAAACGGACATAAAACGGATTTCCTTTCTCACGTTCCATCTCAAACAAATGGTCATATATTTTTTTCTTTATCTCGATGCTCTGACTCTCAAATAATGCAAGCAGAGCATATCTCATGGAACGCCTGCTGATAATTATTGCATCTCTGAGTTTATACATCCTGTATGAATGCTGTCTTGGATTTGTGGCAAGAGCCGCCATCTGAAGATTTTTACTGAAAGATCTGTCCCTGTATGCAAGCGTAAGATACAATCTGGCGGATTTATTCTTCGATTTGATGATAGAAGGAGCAAGCTTATCAAGAATCAACTTTGAATGCTCATGATAATAATCAACCAGAACTTTATTATAGAGATCATCATGAATGGTCTGCGACTGATATACATTTTTAAAACTTCTTGCATATTCAGACTGTAAAAAAGCAACTTCCGCATTAAAATGCGCTTCATAAACCTTAAAAAAAGTTTCAATATCGGAACTGCCGAAATTAGAAATACATACATTCATGAAGCTTATATATTCCTTGTTTTCATTGATTTTTCTTTCTGTTGTAGTCTGATCAGAAAATGAAAACAACGGAATAGAAAAAGACAGAAAAACAATAAAAAAGACCGCTTTTTTTAACACTAAAGTCCCCCAACCGAGAAATTAACACATACAGCTGTTTTATTATCGGTAATATCAGTTTATTACTATATCCTGTCTTGCAATTTCTTCACCTTTTAAATATACAGAAACCCTGTATTTACCGGGTTCAGACACATATGATCTCGGAATTGCTGCTGCAAATGAATCCGTTCCCACAGAAATTTCGTATATAATTTTTTTATGATATGTATAATTATCACCCTGCTGAACGGCCAGTTGAATTTCAATCATTGTATTTCCGAAATCACTTTCTTTGGAATGAATATAAAAAAATATTAAATCATTTGAATCGAACTTATCAGATGCCTCGGTCCTGGCATCGGATTTATTCAGTATTTCGGTTTTTGACAGATATATTGCAGATTTATCATTATCTGATATGTAATTAACAATATAAATAACTGCGGCAATAAGTATGATAATTATGACTATTTTTATGATAATAATAAAATTCCCTTTAAACAGAGATAAAAAATGCATTTTTTCAGATTTTTCATAATCAGTTTTTTCTTCGTCCATATCATCCTCCTGAATCGTACTACATTATATTTTATAATTTGCTCAAGTCAATTAAGAAACTAAAAGATTTTAAAGAAGTTGCAATTTTCAGGCAGACACATTCCAAAACGGAAATATAAAATTCAGAAATTACTTTCAACGCAATTATTCTCCTTCAATGCATGTGAAACAAAAATTTTTATATTGACACAATTAAATTCACCGGTACACTAAACCAAAAAGATACTGGATTTGAGAATGAGTGAAACACCTGCAACTAACTTTATTTACCTTAAAGGTAAAATTAAATCTGCTTCACAGAAATTATACGGATTATTCGTAGTAGCATTCAATACAGACGGCCTGGTGCATTCCAACCAGTCGATGATTTCATCTTTTTCAGAAATATACGACTCTGACATTGACCGGAGCTGGGATCTGGTTGAAGATGAAATAATTCAGCTGAAATGGAAGGGTAAATACAATACAAATGTTTCAATTACCATTCAGGCCCAGTTTGAAAAATTGAATGAAGACAGTTTCATCAGATCGCAGCTTTTTGATGCGTTAAATGAGTATGATTTTACCGGTGTTGAAACAATCCTGTATGATCTTTTAAACAGAATCCTTCAGGATAAAAGCATAAAAATCGAGATTGGAATACAGGAAGTCACTCATAATGAAATTTATGCCGTAAAAGAAAGAAGAGACCGTGAATCCAAAGAAAAGAATCAGAAAGATATAAATACCCAGGGCAGTCACGGCATTGAGCAGGGTTCAATTGTTATTGATACATCTCTGATACTTTCTCCTGTAAAAGGGAAACCTCTGTATGATATCAGAATCGGCGATAAAATAATGGCTAAAATTGAACCTAAATCAGATCAGGCTAATTATTTTATTGATTTCTATAAACTTAGGAAAGAAACCAGGATAATGCCTATTCCGGGAGAAGTTGTAGACATAAAGGCCGACTCCAAAGATTCCCCGGTTGAGATTATAATTAAACTTGACCGCGGACTTTACGGAAAATGCATTGAAGAGGAACGTCAGGTAAAATTACGGTTATATGATCCGCGTATAGACGGAGTAATGGTTCAGGAAAAACGCAAACCTTTTGCAGGAACAGCCGGCACACCGGCAGTTTCCCAGAATGAAGGAATGTCTTTTTTCACTTTCATGTTAATTGGGATTTTTTCTATACTTTTAATTCTCATAATTGTAATACTATACATAATGATATAATCGGCGGATATAATGGAACAGGATAAAGAATTCATATTAAGGACTGCAAAAGATAAAAATGTAAAATTCATCCGGCTATGGTTTACAGATGTTCTTGGTCTTCTTAAAAGTTTCGCAATTACAATAGAAGAACTGGAAGACGCACTTGTAGAAGGAGTCAGATTTGACGCGTCCACTCTTGATGGTTTCATCCGGACTGAAGAACATGAACTGCTTGCTCTTCCAGATCCATCCACTTTCAAACTGCTGCCATGGAGGCCTCAATCCGATTCAGTAGCCAGAATGTTCTGTGATATTTACAAACCTGATATGACTCCATACGAGGGAGACTCCAGATACATACTTAAAAAAAACCTGAAACGCGCTGCTGAAAAAGGTTTTACTTTCTATACCGGACCTGAAATTGAATTTTTCTTTTTTAAAAATCAGACCTCAACTGAAGTAATTGATACCGGCGGATATTTCGATCTTACTCCGCTTGATTCAGCAAGTGACTTCAGGAGACAGACAGTTCTGACGCTTGAATCCATGGGAATGGATATTTTATCATCTCATCATGAAGGTGCAAATTCTCAGCATGAAATTGATTTAAGACATGAAGATGCTTTAACGACTGCCGACAATATCATGACTTTCAGGGTGGTTACAAAGGAAATTGCCCAGAAAAACAGCATTTATGCCAGTTTCATGCCTAAGCCTATTGCAAACCAGAACGGTTCCGGAATGCATATTCATATGTCTCTTTTTAAAGACGAAGAAAATATATTTTATGATAAAACCAAAGATTTTAACCTTTCAGATGACGCAAAATATTTTATTGCAGGTATCCTGAAACACTGTAATGAATTTTTTGCTGTAACAAATCAATGGATAAACAGCTACAAACGATTTGTATATGGTTTTGAAGCCCCTACTTTTGCATCCTGGAGCACCGGATTTAATTCATCACTTATCCGGATACCCGAAATGAGAAAAGACAGATCAAAATCCATGCGTATTGAATTAAGAAATCCTGACCCGTCTTGCAATCCATATCTTGCTTTTTCAGCAATTATCAGCGCAGGTCTTGAAGGCATTGAAAAAAAATATAAATTAGCACCGCCATTACATAAAAATATTTCCAATCTTAGTCTGTCAGAAATAGCTGACATGAATATTTTGCCGCTTCCTACACATCTTTCCGAAGCTCTGACATATTTTAAAAATTCAGAACTTATGAAAAACACGCTGGGTGAGCTGCTAATGAATAAATTCATTGAAAATAAGAAACATGAACTTTTTGAATTTAACCGTCATGTAACAGATTTCGAAATATCAAAATATCTTCCGATTTTATGAGAAAATGAAAATAGATATAAAAAAAAGAGACACGATTGCACTGATTCAGATAACCGGAAAGATAAATATCGAAACCGTTTTACGCCTCGATGAGGTCATAAATAAATTCATGAATGACCCGGCAATAACGGCAATAGCCTTAAACTGCAGAAAACTGGAACATGTTGATTCTTCCGGACTCGGATCGTGGATACAGTACATAAATACTGCAAAAAGTCTGAATAAGGAATTTTTCCTGTATGATCTTCCCTCGAATATACTGTCAATTATTGAAATGGCATTTTTAATGAATTTTCTAAAATGTACTACTTCAGAAAAGCTTAACGAAGAATTTAAGACTGATTTTTTTAAAATTTCAGACTGATCCCCCCGGTTCCGTATGTTCTGAAAAGATAATTTCTGTCCGTTTCAAAACCATAATGGTATTCTGCATATTTTATTATTTCATCCTGAAGATTCTTATTATATCTAACAGATTCCATATAACCGCCGAATATGCTGCCTCCGTAAAATAAAGTACCGATAGTACCTGATGCTACTGCAATATAATCAGAGTCATAATTATGGGCAAAATATGAAGCGGTAAAAAATATCCCGATTACAGCGAATGCCGTTAATCCTGTTCGTGGATTTCCTGCATAAATATAGCCGCCCCCGGGGATAACTGCGGAAAGCAACCCGACATATGGAGACTTGAAATTATTATACAATCTGTCTATTTCATTAAAATCCGTAACAGGGAGATCATAATCAGCAATAATTTTCTCTGCACCGTTAAAATCATTGGCAAGAAGCCTGTTTAAAAAGATACGTTTATAGTAAATTCTCTCGGTCTCTTTTTCCTTAATAAAATCCGTATTAGGAAGTCTGTATTCAACCTTTTTTCTATTTAAATAATCAAGATAAATAATTTCAGTTACAATATCGCCAGAATCATTCCCGTCCTTTATAAACTCAAAACCGAGTCTTTCCTGACATAGCAATCTGGTAACATTAACATTTGACTCATAATTATTATAAAAATAATCATAACGGTCCAGCTCGTAAATAACCCGCTGATATTCCGATCTTTCAAATAACTCATTGGTGAATTTTAAAATATTATTTCCGGAATATATATCAGTTTTATCGGATTTTTCCGCAGCTGAAACTGAAAACGGCAGTAATAATACTGCCGCAATAATTAAAATCATTTTTATACAGGAAAGCATCTTCTTAATGTTTTTTCTGAATCAGCTTACTGTATATATTTACAACCGGTGACGCCATGTAAACTGAAGAATACGTACCGACAATTATTCCGAATAAAAGAATTTTAGCAAAATCATTTATTGACTCACCGCCGATAAAATATAATGCAAGCACCGCTAAAAGAGTGGTGAATGATGTCAGAATTGTTCTTGAAAACGTGGAATTGATACTTGTATTAATTATATCAACAAAAGTATGCGCATTTTTTGCATTAATGGTTTCACGTATTCTGTCAAAAATTACAATTGTATCATTTACAGAATATCCGAAAATGAATAAAATCGCCGCAAGGACAGGAACATTTATTTCAATCCCGAGAAATCCGCAGAAAAGAACAGCAAGTGTAATATCATGAACAAGAGCTATCATGGCACCGATTGAAAATTTTAATTCAAACCTGAATGCAAGATATATCATCATCATCAGGACCGCAAAAAGAACAAGTTTTCCTGATGACTTTTTAAGATAATCTCCCACTGAAGGGCCAACAGTTTCTACTCCAAGTTCCTGGATTCCGGTATATTTTGCTGTAAGTATTTCCCACACTTTCTGAAAACTTTCATCTGAAGACTGCGATGCAGTCAGCAGTGTAGTTGATATTATATATTCATTTTTCTCATCAAGCCCAATCTGCTGAACTGAGGCATTTACACCTTTTGCGGAAAGTGTTTTGATTATTTCGTCCGTAGATACTTTCTGTGTAAACTTTGCGGTAAGCTTTACTCCTCCGACAAAATCAATTCCCCAGTTAAGACCGCCTTTAGAAATGGTCACTGTCAGAAACACAGAAAACATCAGAAAAGAAACAAAATAAGCAATATATCTGTATTTTAGAAACTCTATATTAAATTTCAATTTTGGTCTCCTATATCATATATTCAATTTTTTAATTTTAGTTGATGCAATTATCGTAAAAATAAATTTTGAAACATTTAGTGAAACGAACATACTTGTAATAATACCGATCAGAAGTATAACAGCAAATCCTTTAATCGGTCCTGTACCGCCCTGATACAGGATAACTGCAGCCAGTGCAGTCGTAAGATTCGAGTCAAAAATAGTCCAGAAAGCGCGTTTAAAACCTGTTTCTACTGCAACCGCCACTGATTTACCGGCCCGCAGCTCCTCCTTGATCCTTTCAAAAATAATAACATTTGCATCAACAGACATACCAACAGTAAGAATGAAACCGGCTATACCTGGCAGTGTCAGAGTCGCTCCTAGCAGAGCAAGTAATGCAAGCATGAACAGCATGTTAAGAACGAGACAGAAATCAGCTACAATACCGGACGCCTTGTAATACAGAATCATAAACATCATGACCATGATAAGTCCGATAAGAACGGCTTTCATACCGGCATCTATCGAAGCCTGTCCCAAAGAAGGTCCGACCGTTCTCTCTTCTACAACAAGCAGATCAACGGGTAGAGCACCCTCATTGATGACACTTGTAAGAATCTGTGCTTCCTGATTTGTAAATGATCCTGTGATCTGTGCGCTTCCGGTTGTAATCTGTTTATTAATCCGCGGAGCGCTTCTTATCATATTATCAATTGTAATTGCCAGCAGCCTGCCTTCGTTTTTAGAAGCGGTTGCAGCGGCAAATTTAACAGAACCGTCTATCGTAGTTTTAAAACCGACAGCCCACGACCCGTACTCATCCTGAGTTACATACGCATTTTCAATATCACCGCCTTCAAACTGAGCCAGTCTTTCAAGAACCATTACTGAAACGGGAACAAGCATGTCAGTTCCCTTTGATTTTTCATACAGGAACATTACTTCCATATCTTCAGGAACGGAAATTGCGGTTCCGATTTCCTGATATAACTGTTTAATATCCTTTGTTTTATCGGTAATATCAATATTATTGGTTTTAACATATTCGGCTGCTTTTGAAGTATATTCATTATCAACAAATCTGTATTCAACACGTCCGGTTGTTTTTAAAAGTTTTTTTATTTCATCCGGATTTTTTACCCCCGGAAGCTGGATTTCAATTGAATCTGTTCCTTTTCTCCGGACTACAGGTTCGGCAACTCCGAATGAGTCTATTCTGGAATTAATTTTTTCAAGAGCCTGCACCAGTACAAGTTCCTTGTCATTATCCGTAAAAGTCAGATTTGCACGTTTACGGGTATCCATTAATTTATCAAAATCAGCTTTCAAAACAAGATTCATCCCGCCCTGAAGGTCAAGACCGAGATTAATCTTTTTTACCAGCTTCAAAGTCCTGGTTTCAATCCAGTGAGGAAGAATTTTTGCTTCCGAAACGCCTTCCATGTTCCTTACTTCATTCATGTTTGCTGCTGTAAGATTATATCCTGATACTGTTAAAGTATTCCCCGCTGAAGTAATCTTAAAACTTTTCTCAGGAAACAGTTTATTTATCTCCTGAACAGCTGAAGTATCTCCGGGAACAAGCTGTACTTCCATTTGTTTTCTGCCGAAGGTAGGCAGAACGAGCAATACAGCAAAAGCTATAAGAAGTGTTATTCTAATAAATTTAAATCTGTAACCCTTTAACATCTAAACCTCTTTTCTTAACATTAAATAAAAATTTTTATCTGCGGGTTGAAAAAACCCGTCTGCGTTTTTTCTTTGTCTTCATGAAATATAAAACAACAATAAAAATGAAAATTAAAATAACAATTCCAAAAGCCCGGTAATCCGTTTTTTCGGTCTTAACTTCAGCCGGTTTGCTGTCAGAAACATCCGGCTGCAGTTCCTCTGTCTTCTCGTCAGGTTTCTGTACAATCATCTGACTTGCCTGTTTCTTTTCATATCCCGGAATTCTGCCGTCAAGCAGATCGGAATCATTTACATCAAGCAGAAATATTTTTTCACCGGATTTGTCAGCTGAGTCGGTTTTAACCTTGTCTTTAACTTCTGAATTTTTAACCGGTTTCTCCGCCTTTACCGGATTCTGTTCCTTTACAGGAGTTTTTTCTTCTTTCACTTCCGGAACTTCCACTGCTGTGTCTGAAACTGCAGCAGTATCATCGCCAGCAGTTTCATTCTCCTGAGAATAAATCTGTGAGGATAGAAAAAGAATGCAGATGAGAAAAATGAATTTTCCGATGAATTTCATATTATATCCGTTTATGACACTTTATTCTGAATAGCAGCTTTTGCAAAATCAACTTTTACATTATCAGCAATTTTGAGTGTAATAACGCCTTCTTCAGGTTTGGTATTAACAACAACACCGTAAATACCGCTGGCAGTCATTACCTTGTCGCCTTTCTGCAGCTGATCTATCATTTTTTTTCTGTCTTTTTCTTTTTTCTGCTGAGGTCTTATTAGTAAAAAATAAAAAATTGCAATCATGGCAATTAATGGAACAAAAGAACCGAATGATCCGAAGATTCCTCCTGCCGCTCCCGCTTTTGCCTGTGCATGTGCCGTAAATCCGTTCAAATTAAACCTCCGATTGAATATTATTTTAAAAACTATTAAATTCCGTTTTTATGTCAATACATTAATTTTAAGCCGACTTATAATATTTCCGTATCTATTTCCCGCTTTTCGAATTCATCAAAACACGGCGGTTTATTTCCGTAATGACATCCGCGGTAATATCAGAATCTTCATTATAATAAATAACTGTTTCAGTTTTATTTAATATTACAGTACAGCCTTTTTCCTTTGCTACTGAAGCAGTCACATTACTTACAAATTCAAGCAATTCATTTTTAGAAAGAACCCTACCGTTTTTTTCTGCAAGAATTTCAGCACTATATCTGACTATGACCGGCAGATCAACAACTCCAACCGATTCAGATCGGGTATTTTCAGTACAGCCTGACAGCAAAAACAAAAATGTCAACAGGGCTGCCGTTTTTTTCATCAGAACCTCATATCACCTATCTGGAATTCGAATTCCAGTTTATCACTGATATCTTTGAATCCTTCACCCGGTTCCCATATAACTTTCCTTCCGAACCAGAACCGCAGCGGAAGCATCGGTATCTGAATCCGCAACCCGAATCCGTATGAATATTTAAAATACGCAAGAAGATTGGCGTCATTAATGTCTCTAATATCATAAAGAAGAGCGTTCTGTTTATCCAGAAGCAGTTCATTCTGGTATTCACTGTTTCTATCCCAGAATCTGTCTGAAAACAATGCACCGGAATCAAAGAAAAACGCTCCCCATAAATATTGCGGATGAATAGGAAACCGCAGCTCAGCTCCGTAGAGTATTCTATGATATAAACCGCTCGTCCATGAAGTCGGAAAATCAGTGTCAGTATAGCTCCAGCAGCGCAGTGTGCCGGTTACACCGATATTCATTCTGTCACCGGCCTCAAGCCAAGGATTGTCTTCCTGGCTCTGAAATTCTTCAACCTTGCTCCTGTACCATGGCGGAGTAATGAAATCGCCGCTCATTCTGAACTGAAGGACTACCGGATGGTTTTTAAGCATCGGAAGTGTAAAAGGACTGTAATATAATTCTAACTCAGGTGAATATTTCACATTATGATCATCCCCTCGAAGAAGCACCCCTCCGGTTACTTTTGCTGAAATACCTGCATAAGTTCCCCGTGTAGGATTTAAAGAATTGTTCTTGGAACTTCTATATAGCGTCAGAGAAACAGCCCTGCTGTCCTGAAATCCCAATGCCTGAGATATGAATATTTCATCAGGGCAGGCTCCTTCCGCATTAAGCGTTCTGCTTAATGACTGAATCCATCTTGCTGAAACACCGTAAAAAACACCGAAACGGTAACCGAGTCCAAGTGAATAGCCGATTGACTCCCTTTCATAACTTGCATAATCTTTTGTATCAGGAAAAACCGAAGCTGTTTTCATTTCCGATTTTGAATAGGAAACAGATGCAGCAAATGAAACAGGTTTATCTTCAAGAAGCCACGGTTCATAAAAATTCAGGGAAATAGATGATTTTGTAGGTCCGTATTCAATTTTTACACCTGCGGTCTGACCGTTTCCGAAAAGATTCTTCTCTGAAACATCTGCAAAAATTGAAAATCCCTGGGAAGTTCCATATCCGCCTCCGACAGATACGGCTCCTGTAGGCTGTTCTTCAACTGTAATAATTAAATTTGCCTGTGTATCGGATGATCCAGGCCTGATGTCAATATTGACTTCCTTAAAATATCCGAGATTAAAGATCTTTTCCCTCGTCAGCTCAAGAAGATATGAATTGAATAAATCCCCTTCTTTAAGCAGTACTTCACGCCTGATTATTTTATCTTTGGTTTTTGTATTTCCGTTAATTATTATATTTTCAATATATGCTTTCTGACTTTCAATGACGGTAAACGTCGTATGAATAAATTTGGCATTAACTTCACGTCCATCAACAATTATCTTCTTTTCAGTGATTTTTTTATCCGGTATCACTCTTGTCCAGATATATCCCTGATTGGAATATTTAAACGCAATCATGCTTTTGTCTTTTTCATACAGCAGACCGTTAAATACCATGTATTCGGTCTGCGGCTCTTTTTTCAGATATCTGTAAAATTTATTGTAAAATGATTTATTTTCCTCAGCCTTCTTATCCTGTTCAGTTGCTTTCAGCAGTTCTTCCGTTGAAATTAATTTATTGCCTTCAATAGTATAACCGTCAAAGTAATATTTCTCACCTTCGTCAATTTTATAGGTAATATAAATGGCGCGGTCTTCAGGATCTTCCGGGTCCTCCCACTGGAAATCAACGGAAGCTTCAACTATCTGGGCATCCATGTAACCTTTCTGCCAGTAATAATATATCATCTTCTGCTTATCTGTTTCAAAAACCGACTGCTGGAAATTACCCTGTTCAATTATACTTCTTTCTTTCAGCTCCATAATCGAGTAAAGTTCATAGTCTCTGACTTTATCTGCGCCTAAAACAGTAATTTTTCTGATCTTAATATCTTCACCTTCATCAAGTATGAATGAAATTTTGACTTTATTCTCATTCTCATCAAAATCAACCTGCTTTCTGATAATTACATTAAACAGACCCTGGGAAAGGTAATATTCCTGAAGAAGCACAATACTTCTGTTAAGAAGTTCCTCTTTGTAAGAATCTCCCTTTTTAATAAGAATTTTTGACTCAAGATCTACACTTCTCAGTTCAACAGCACCTTTCCAGACAATATCTTCTATTTCCGGAAGTTCCTGGCAGAAAAAACGGACAACAATTCCTTCTTTCAGCTGTGCAACCTCTACCTTGACATCCGTCATATCCGCGAGTTCAAAAAGATTTTTAATGTCTTTTTTAAGATTTTCAGATGAAAAAGGCTGGTTTACTTCAGTTAAACAGATATTAAGAAGATCAATATAATTATTATTTTTCAAAGGGACATAAACGGTTTTACTGTCAACTTTTTTCATGCCGCTGAATTCAATTTTAGCAACCTTTATACCGTCAAATTTTGAATTCTGGGAGTAAAGCAGTTTCACAGACAGGAATAAACCCAATCCGGCGGAAACAGCAGTTATTATTGCTATATTATAAAACTTTTTCATCATTCAAAAATCCCTTCAATGCCGATTATTTGTCTGGATATTATGTAATTTACCTACTGTCAAGAATTTACTAATTATATTTCAAGTTTATTTCTTTTTAGCTGATAGAATAAAATTATTTATTCCGTTTTTTCCGAGTAAATCAATAACTGTTATTATGGTATCATAACTTGCAGCCTTATCGCCTTCGATGATAACTTTTTTATCTTCACCGGGATTAAATGATTCAATTTTATTTTTAAGATCAGAGAATTCAATCCGCATATCATTAAAATAGATTTCATTCAGAGCCGTGATGCTGATAACAATATCACTTTCAGCAGGTAAACCCGTATTCTCCGCAGCAGGAAGATCAATATTAATGGAATTAACTTTTTCAAAGGAACTGTTCAGAAGAAAAAACGCCACAAGCAGAAACACCATGTCAATCATGGGGGTGATTTCGAGAAAAAAGCGGTGCTTATGGGATGACTGGAATTTTATGTTATTCATTTTCCTTCTTCACTCAGGAAATTAGCCACATATTCTATTTCCTTTATAAAAAATGCGGACTTTGAAACAAGATAATTATGAAACACAATCGCCGGTATGGCTACAAGCAGACCAAGAGCCGTCGTGAGCAATGCTTCGGTAATTCCAGAAGCCAGCAGACCCGATGTACTGTTTTGTGAAGCAAGCGCATTAAATGATTTCATAAATCCGGTTACAGTACCCAGCAGACCAATCATCGGAGCGACTGTTGCAATGGTCGATACAGTACCTATGAATTTTTCCATCTGCCGAACAGCTTTTTCAGAATAAAGTATAATTATATTTGAATAGCCTGAAGAATTTTTTTCCCTGAACTGCTTTGATCTGATAATTATTTCGGTTACAGGATTAATCGGAAAATCATTCGCGGAAACAACTGCAGAATAATCAATGTCTATTCTGTGGAAAAATACAATTCTCTCAATCGCAACAGCAAGAAGTAAAACAGAACAGAACAATAACGGGATAATTACAGCCCATGTCGGGATTCCCCGTAAAAAAATCAAAATCACTTCAATATTCATTTTTCCCTGTTCCTATAAAATTATTTTCAATCCAAGTAAAGCCGTAAAGCCGGATTCAGGATATCCTTCCCTGATGAAGTATTCAGTGTTGTATAGATTTTCAAGTTTTACATTTATAAACAAGGTATCAGCGGTTTTTATCAGAACATTTAAATCACCGACTATTGAAAATTTCATTTTTTCATCAGATTCAGGATCAATGTAAACATCCGAAAGGTAACTGTTTTTCCATTCAATACTTCCATAATCGGTATCAAGTCTTATGCTTCCGTCTGATGTATGTTCAGGCGTATAAATGATATTATATTCCGTTTCATATGAATGAAAATATTTATATCCCGCGGTAAAAAACAGTACATCGGGAATCAGTGAAAATTCACCTGAAGATTCAACCACTGAAATAATTGCAGGAAAATAAAAGGAAGACAGTACGTTTCCTCTCTCATTATTTTCAACCTGAGGTTTATATGTCAGATAGTTGTCATAGCCTTTCAGATAACCGCTGAATTTGAATGCAACCCTGTCGGTATATTTAAAATCACATTTCAGACTGAGATTATGGACACGTGACGATGGAAGATCATATGAAGGAAGAATAAAATCCTGCTGAAAATAAAAAACTTCCGGTTTGAAAAACTCATACTCTCCGGAGTATTGAATACTGAGAGAGGTATACTTCAACCCTTTGATTGAAATAGCGAATACTCCCGGAATTACAGGAATAAAATAAGGATAGTTTTCATTATTATAACCCAGTAATTTCATATCCTGATCATACTGGACATTTGCTCCGATTGAAATTCCGACATAACTGCTGATTTTAAAATCATCAACAAGCTGGCCTGAAACGTGAAAATCATCTTCGTTTTCAGAATAGAAGTATCTGGAAATTTCAGTATTAAGCTTCAAACGGTTTGAAGAAGACCATATGATCTCTCCGCCATTGGCGAAGAACACATTATTCAGATCGGAACTGTCTGAATTCTGGAGTTCCCCTCCTACAAGACGGTGCTTGTAACTGGAATAGGCAATTGTGGAAAATCCTTCAACTTTAGGTGAGAATTTTTTAACATTGGTAGATTTTATGTAAAATTTATCTTTATCTTCATGGCTGTAATTCGGATTATCGAACATACCCTTTGAATCATTATCAATGTATATCTCATTTATTGACTTAAGCGTTTCGGAAAAATTAATATTGCCGGTAAACTCAATTTTATTTTTATAATAACTTGAATTATCGAACAGGTTCTGATTATAGCCGTAATCATTTGAACGTTTAAAATCTGAATTAAGCAGATAAACAAAATTTTCGGATTCCTGCGAAATACTGACTACTGAATTCATATTGTTATACTGACCATAGACTACCTGAACGTCAATATTTACATTTTCGGCATTTTGGGAATTATCTGCATTGTCGGAATTTACTGCAATAGGATTGCGGAAATCATCATTGTTTTTCAGAACATCCGTATCAGGAAGATCAGGCGTCTGGGCATAAATGATGAATGATAAAAAAATAATTACTGAAGATATTATCAATTGAATCTTTGACATTGGTTTTTTGACCTTTTTAATTATAGTACAAAAGCCATACAGCTATGCTATATGGCTCTATTGATATTGTTTTGTTACAGTAACTACTGCTGCGGTTTATCAGTATTTTCAGTATTTTCCTTTACCGTATTCGGATCAATATATTTTGACTTTCCAGAAAATGATTCCAAAGCAGAAAGCCCCAGAGAACCCAAAAGAAAAAGAGCCACTAGAACTGCTGTAATTTTTGTAACTACATCTGCTGTCGAAGATCCGAAAGCCGATTGGCTTGAACCGCCTAAAATTCCCATTCCGGAATTTTTATCAGACTGTAAAAGAACCATCAAAATAAGAAATACACAGACGATGAGAAAAATTACTGTTAATGTTGTTATTATACCTGACATTTTATATCCTTTACCCTTTACTTTCCCAGATTATGCTTTCGCAATTCCCATAAACGATGCAGCATCGAGACATGCGCCTCCGACTAATGCACCATCAACATTTTCTTTTGCTATAAGTCCTGCAGCATTGTCAGCTTTAACTGAACCGCCGTAAAGAATCGGTACAATTGATGATATTTCAGCACTGTAAAGATCCGTCAGAACTTCCCGGCAGAACTTATGAATATCCTCTGCAATCTCCGGTGTTGCGACTTCACCTGTTCCTATAGCCCAAACCGGTTCATATGCAATAACCATTGATTTCATCTGATCGGCAGAAACATCCTTTAAACCTTCAACAAGCTGTTTTTTACAGACATCTTTTGATTTTCCTGCTTTGAATTCTTCAAGAAGCTCTCCTATGCAAAGCATTGGAAGCAGGCCGAATTCATACGCTGCTTTTACTTTCTGGTTTATTAAAGCATCAGTTTCACCGAATACATGTCTTCTCTCGGAATGTCCTATAAGTATATATTGCGCACCCGCATCTTTAACCATTTTAGGTGAATTTTCTCCAGTAAAAGCTCCTTCCGCCTTAAAATACATATTCTGAGCACCTGTTTTTATTTTCGACCCTTTTGTCATTTCAGATACTTCTTTCAGATAAATGGCAGGCGGAAATATTATCATTTCCCTTTCTGCAGACATGTTTTTTACATCAGCAAGCAGTCCTTTCACAAGTTCTGCAGCACCGGCTGATTCTTTATTCATTTTCCAGTTACCGGAAATAATTACTCTTCGACCCATTTATATGCTCCTTAGATTAGTTTCAGTAATTCAGCACATCAAACTGAATATTACCAGAAAAACCAATATGCTTTTATATATCAAGTAATTAATTTTAATTGTTCAAAAAAACAAATCCGTTTCCAGACCGATTAATCACCTTCAAATTCGCAGATTGCAAAATATTTAAGGCCTTTTGCTTCAAGAGATTTTCTTCCGCCCACATCCGGCAGATCTACAATAAAAGCGAGTTCGAAAATCTCAGCTCCAATACGTTTTATGAGTTCTGCAGCCGCCATCGACGTTCCTCCCGTTGCCAGCAGATCATCAACAAGTAGTACTTTTTCGCCGGCCGTTATGGCATCTTTATGAATTTCAATGACATCAGACCCGTACTCAAGATCATATTCATAACTGTAAGTTTCGAAAGGAAGTTTTCCTTTCTTGCGTACCGGAACAAAACCAAGTTTCATTTTGTATGCAAGTGCTGCACCGAGAATAAAACCCCTTGCCTCAATTCCCACAATTTTCTGAATTCCTGCATTTTTATATCTTTCATAGAGAATATTTATTATTTCCTGAAGACCTTCCGCATCCTGCAGCAATGTTGTAATATCACGGAATTGAATACCGGGTTTAGGGAAGTCAGGTACGGTTCTTATTTTTTCTTTAACAGACATTAATAGCTCCATAAGTTTATTATCAGCAAAACCTAATCACAGGCAAATAGGATGTCAATGTAATTTTTTCATCAGCGCATTTTTAATACCGACGATTTCTTCCATCCGCAGAATAAAACATACCGCAAAATAAGCTGCCCCTCCGGATATGACAATATATGACATATACAGCATTTTGGAATACAGTGAAGCTGTGTCCCAGTTTATTAGCCCCGCAATTTTCAGAACAACAGCCGTCATGATACATGATGCTGTCACTATTTTAAATATTGATACTGTCAGATATTTAAGATTAATCCGTCCGATTTTTTTCCTCAGAAGGAAAACCAGTATTACTGTCTGCAGAAACGCCGCAATTGAATTTGAAAGACTGAGTCCGGAAAACGACATTTCCGTATTTTTAAGAAAATAGCCCAGAATTGAATGACTAATCAGCGCAACACAGGATGTCAATACGGGAGTCAGCGTATCTTTTAATGAATAAAAAGTCGGCGTTGTTATCCTGAGAACGGCAAGAGAAGGAATAATAAAAGCGGCATATTTTAATGCCCCATAGGTTTTCATTGCATCATCATGTGAAAAATTTCCCCGCATAAAAAGCAGCGACAGTATCGGATAACCGATGCTGTAAAGAATAAATGCGGCGGGAATCGCCAGAATAAGAGATGCTGTAACGGATTTTGAAAAAAGAACTTTCAGACGTTCAACATTATCGTGAGCTGAACACCTTGACATTTCAGGAAGAATGACATTTCCGATAGATATTATGAAGACGCCCAGAACCAGTTCCGTAAGTCTGTCACAGTAATAAAGATAACTGACACTGCCTTCCTCGCAGGTTGTAGCATATATTGTACTTATCAGAATATTAATCTGGTAAACAGCAATACCGAAAAGAGCAGGTACGATCATTTTAAAAATTTTACGGATACCGGGATGTTTCAGATCAATTGAGAATCTGAAACGGAATTTCTCCCTGAACATAAACGGAATCTGAAGCAGCATCTGAAGAAGTCCGCCCAAAAGAACACCTGCAACAAGCCCCCATAATTCCTCCGCAAAATATTTTCTGAACCATAAAGCGCCGGTAATGAAACCTACATTCAGCAGTACCGGTGAAAAAGCCGGAGCAAAAAAATGACGGTGTGAATTAAGATAACCCATTGCAAAAGCAACCACACCCACCTGAAACAGGTATAAAAAAAGATAACGGTTCATTCCGGTAATCAGCAGCAGCACCTTATTGTCTTCAATGCCCCATGCAAACAATCTGACGATCTGCGGAGAAAAAACAATACCGACTGAGACAACCGCCGTCAGTACAACAAGAAGCAGGGAAAAAGTTTTCTGCGCTAGCTCAAGCGCCTCTTCTGCGGTTTTTTTCTCAAGATACTCAGTGTATACCGGAATAAATGAGATGGTCAGCGAACCTTCGGCAACAAGCCGGCGGAAAAGATTAGGTATGCGGAATGCGATAAAAAAACCGTCCACATTGTGATTTATTTTAAAAAAATTAGCGATCAGCAGATCCCGTACAAGTCCGAGAATTCTGCTAAGGAAAGTATTAAGGGTCACTATACCTGTGGATTTAATAAGTCCGTTTTTTTTCATATCAACCATTTACGGTAAATTTTTCTAATTATCATAATTGCAATTTTTTTGACAAATATAAAAATAATTTTGACTAAAAAAGAACAAATTAGCATAATCACATCAACTGAGGCTGATTAGATACTTAATAAATAACCGCATTGCCTCTGAATCTTTAAAACAGGTCTATTATGAAAAAAAGTACGTTTATTCTAATTCTGCTGATTTCAGCGTTTATTTCCGTAAATCTTTATGCCGGATATCACGAGCAGGGAAAAACTGCTTATATGTATAAAAATTATGACAAGGCAATTACTGCATTCACAAAAGCCGTCGAAGCGAATCCTAAAGACGGCAATAGCTACTATTTTATGGGTGAAATAAACAAAAAACTGGAAAATTTTCCACAGGCTATCGAATACTATAACCTGGCAATTGATAATTATATGGATAAAAAGTATATTAAACTCGCTTACTGGAGTTTAATCATTCTATACGAACAGAATAATGACATCCTCAACACTGTCAAGACATGTAGAAAATACTGGGAAAAAACCAATGACTCATCAGTGCAGGACAAAGTAAATGAAATGATTAATAAAATGCTTTGGACTAATAATGACAGCGCAAAACAATTATACGAAAAAGGTAAAATACTGGAAGGCAAAAACTCTAACGATGAAGCGGTTCAGTCCTATAAAAACGCAATTTCTGAAGACAATGAATTTCTTGCTCCGAAATACAAACTTGGAATGTATTATCTCAGCAAAAACCAGGAAAATGAAGCAGCCTTCTACTTCAAGGCCATAACTGATAAAATTCCTTTTTATACTGCCGTAAATCTGCTGCTGGCTGATATTTATTTCTCCAACAATTCTTTTACAAATGCGGCGGTTCTTTACTCAAATGTATTAGATTACGGATTCATCGGAAAAAATACAAAATACAAATCTTTTTTAAAACGCGGAACCTGCTACTATAAAAACAAAGAGTATGACAATGCCGTAGCTGACATGACAGAATGTCAGAAATTAAACCCGAAAGATACAAAGCCCATGTATGTTCTTTCAGCAATATTCATACAGAATGAAAATTATCAGGAAGCTGTTAAAATTCTCCAGAAGCTCAGCACTTATGCACCGAATGACTCCCAGGTGATTTTCCAGCTGGGAAGTATCTATTATAAGGAGCAGAATGAAAAATTTGCTGTTTATTTTGACAGACTTTTTGATATTGAACAGAATAAAAAAAATGATGAAAGAAACACTTCATACTACAAAGCATATAAAATTCTGCTTAAACAGCATTTTCTTGATAAATCGTATCAGAGAGCAATTCAGATAGCTTCATCTCTGCCAGCATCTGAAACTGATTATGACACAAATATCATTCTGGCTGAAGCATTTTATTTTACCGGCAGCTATGATAAAGCCGTTGAAACTTTTGAAAAGCTATCACTGAATGATGAAAAAAAAATGATGCTGGTGAAAGCATATCTGAAAAACAAAGACCGTGAAAAAGCCAAATATAATCTGAATCTGCTGATTACAAATTCTGAAAACAGCAGAATCGCAGCCGAAAAAGACACGCTTCTTGCACCTCTTGTTAAGGAAATAGACAAGGAAAAAACAAACCAGCAGAAAAAACTTGAGCAGGAGAAAAAAGCTGAAGAAGAAAAAGCTGCCAAAGAAAAAGAAGACAGGGAAAAAGCCGCGGCTGAAATCAACAACAGTGTAAACAGCAACACCGCTGATACTTCTGATAATACTGATTTTTTAAAATAAAATTTCCGGGATAACTCATGCTTGAGCTGAATAACATATCATACATTAAAAACGGTGATTATCTGCTGAAAAATATAAATATATCTGTAAATCCCGGTGAAATAATTTCAATTATCGGAAAAGAAGCATCCGGAAAAACACTTCTCCTTAAAATTATAAGCTCAGTAATCAGGTCAACCGAAGGCACTTTCAGATATAACGGAAATTTGATTTCATCATTGACGAAAAAAAATCTTTTAAGGGTATTTTCACATTCCATAAGACCCGGCTTTAATCACGGCCGAACCGTTTACAATACCGTTCTTCATTCCCGTCTGTACCTTAAGAATTTTTTCAGACCTTTAAACCAGGAAGATATTTCCGAGATTGATAAACAAATTTCAAATTTCAACCTCACACATCTGAAATATAAAAAGTACGGTTCACTCACAAAAGGCGAAAAAAAGAGAACGGAACTGGCATATCTTTTCGCAAGAGGAGCGGATATAATTCTCATGGAAAATCCGGAACAGAATCTTGATTTAAATTCACTCCATATCCTTTCAAGAGCAATTCATAAATATGTTATTGACGGCGGCAAAATGATAATAATGGAAAACAGTTCCGTTAATGCAGCTCTTGAAAACAGCGACAGAATAGTAAGCATAAAAAACGGAACGGTTCTTATGGATAAAAGAACCGAAGATTACACGGAAGAGGATTTTAAAAATATTTTCAATACGGATCTATATCTTTCAAAAAATATGATAACAGGGAGAAACATCGTCACTGCGGCAAATACAATTTGATTATCAGGTATAGAACTTCAGTTTGGCAAGACCTTCATCTACAGTTTCTATGATATTGAAATAATCATAATCGCGGACTATTTCAATCATCTCTAAAAACAGTTTGCCGGGGCGCAGCAGAAGGACTCTATGATTTTTACTTTTTGCGGAAAGAACAATGTCAATTAAAGTGTTCAGACCGGAAGATGTTACACTTTCAACTTTTTCCATGTTAATAATCACATTGCCAATATCAGTCAGGGATGAAATCAGTCTTTCAAATGATTCTATCGAAGTCACTGATATTGATCCGGTAATTGAAACAATCTTGCATGTCTCCCGGCTTTCTATTGAATAACTGAAATTCATAATCAGATTTCATCCCATCCGGAACCGGAATAACGTTTAATGGAGTCATTTCCTTTTTCCAGAATAAGCAGAAGTTCGTTTTTTATCTGGGGTATAATTGTCATTTTTGCAAGTTCATCCGCAGAAAAATATCCGAAATTATTTAGACGCTCATCATCTCCAAGCTGAAGATTTCCAAACTCATGCTGACATGAAAAATATAAATTAATTATATGCCTGTTTTCATTTTTTGAAATTGAATCGGATGAAAACAGCAGGTCATTCACCGTTATTTTTATAGAAAGTTCTTCTTTAAGTTCACGTTCCAGAGCTTCTTTCAGATTCTCTCCGAATTTAACTCCGCCCCCTGGAACCAGCCAGTATTTTTTACCGTCTTTAATATGTTCAATAAGCAGTACACGCCTGTCATTAATTATTACCGCTCCGACACGTACCCTTATTTTACGCTTTTCATTCATTATATCGAAATTTTCCTCTGATCGAGCAGCTTAAGAGTATTCATTGCAGCCTCAATTTCAGCTTTGCGTTTACTGGAACCTGAAGCCTGCAGAATCTTTTTTTCATTTATCTCAAGTTCCACAGTAAACTGTTTATTATGATCCGGTCCGCTTTCGGCAATAAGCCTGTAAACAGGTTTTTCCTTATACTTTTTCTGTACTATTTCCTGTAAAGTTGTTTTCGGATCCCTCAAGGAAGGAAGCTTATCTATCCGTACGATATGTTTTTTAAAAAGCGAAAGAACAAATTGTTTAGTTTTCTTGAGTCCGCAATCAAGGTACATTGCACCGATCACAGCTTCAACTGTATTTGCGAGTATTGAATCCCGGGTTCTGCCTCCGCTGTTCTCTTCACCTTTCCCGAGCAGTATATATTCACCTATATCAAGCTCCCTTGCAATTTTAACAAGAAGTTCTTCAGCTACAACTGCTGATTTAATCTTGGCAAGGTCGCCTTCATGATAATTCTCAAAATGTTTAAAAAGATATTCATTAATTATCAGCGCAAGAACTGAATCACCAAGATATTCAAGTCTTTCGTTGTCATGTATTTCATTAAGGTTTTCATTAGCATATGAACGGTGTACCAATGCTCTGTTTAATAACGAGGGATTTTTAAAATTAATTCTAAGACGGGATTGGAATTTATTTAATATCTTATTACGCTGTTTGCTGTTTAGTGCCGAGTACATTTTTTCCTTAACCCATGTAAGGAAACAGGGAATATCCCTGTTTCCTGCAAAAATTTATATTTGGTTAATTTTTACTTTTTTCTCAAGAATCAGCGCACCTTTGTAATGCATACATTCAGGACAAACTCTATGCGGCAGAACATAAGTTCCGCAATTAGGACATGGTCTTAAACTTGGTAATTTTATAGCATTATGAGATCTTCTCATTCTGGATTTTGATTTCGATTTTCGCCTTTTAGGAACAGCCACGTTATATCTCCATTTATACTTAGATTTTTAAACAATAAGTTATACCTGAATATTCAGGTATATGTTTTTTGTCAATAGATTTTTATTTACTTCCCAGCAACATCACTCTTTCCTGCGATTTTTTAGCAAAAACTGATGAAGAATGGTTTTTAATTACATTTGTAAAATATTCTTCAGCTTTTACCTTATCACCTTTCAGCTGATACATTCTGCCGAGATCATAATAAATGCGGTCAAGAGAGTCGGATTTTGGAAATTTTTTCTCAAGATCCTGATATATCTTCATCGCTTCATCATTTTTATTCAGCCATTCATAACAGACTGCAGCCTGCTGAAGTGCCAGTATTTTAAAAACATCATTATCTACTTTTTTAGCAGCTTTAAGATAAAGATCCAGTGATTTCTGATAATCTTTAACTGAAAAGTACAGTCCGCCGGCAATGTAATATCCGTTATGCGAAACATAACCCCAATGAGATTTTTCTGTTAAGACTTCAAGTTTTGCAGCATAGTCCTTAACAGCCGCAGTTTTGTCTTTCTCCAAAGCGTCTTTATCGATGGCAGTTTCGTCATTTTCCTGACCGGCTGCAGGCTGATATTTTTTACTGATATTCATCAGCTGTGTATCAAATTCTCCAGCAAGATTAAGATATGCTTTAAGCTCTTCAGATACTTTATATTCTCTGAAAAAAACACCGCCAACGACAGCAATCACTGCAAGGATAATAACGATAAATGATATCATTATCTTTTTCAAATACTTATCTAAAAAATTAATCAATTTTTCATGATTAGTTGTATGTCCTGTGGTACTGACTTTATTCGTTGCCATTTATTCTTCACCTTTGTTAAGTTTTAATTTCATTAAATCACCTATCGAAGCTGTTTTGGAAATATCTCCGCCCATCAGCTTGTTCAGATTGTCTTTTTCCTGCATAATGTCAAGCATCTTGATGCTTAGCGCCATTCTTCTTTTATCCGTATCAATGTTCTGAACAACCGCCTCAACATCATCACCGACTGAAAACAGTTCTTCTATTTTATCAATTTTATTTCTCGAGATTTCAGAAATGTGCACCATTCCTTCAACATCTTCATCAACCTTAATGAACATACCGAAAGGCGTAATTCTTACAACCGGACCTTTCACAATGGAACGCACTGGAAATTTTTCCTTAATTTTCTCCCAGGGAGATACTTCAAGCTGCTTAAGACCGCATGATATTTTCTGATCTTTTAAATTGATTTCGAGAATTTTAAAAGTAATTTCCTGACCTGATTTGAAAGAGGAAAGTTCGGTTTTACCTGTCCAGCTCAAATCCGAAACATGTATCATACCTTCAATATCTTTATCAATTTCAACGAATAGTCCGAATTTTGCAATTTTGGTAATTCGGGATGTATGAACTGTACCTGCAGGAAAACGTTTCTGAACAGATACCCATGGATTTTCCATAGTCATCCTGATACTCAAACCAAGCTTTTTCTCAGCCGCATCTATGTTGATTATCTGAACCTGCACCTTGTCATCTTTTTTATATATCTTTGAAAGATTTCCCTGTGTTTTTGACCAGCTTATTTCTGATAAAGGAACAAGCCCTTCGATACCCTGTTCAATTTCTACAAATAAACCAAAATTCGTAATTGAAGTAACAGCACCTTCTATTTTCGAACCTATTTTATATTTTTCTGAAACAACTGTCCATGGATCAGGCGAAAGCTGTTTCAAACCAAGTGATATTTTTTTCTTCTCTTCATTTATGCTGATAATTTTAAATTTTTTAGTTTCATTCAGTTTTAAAAAATCTGATTTATCAAAATATTTTTTCCATGTAAGATCATTATTCCTTATTAAACCTTCAAATCCGCCCAATTCGATAAAAGCACCGAATTCGACTATCTTGACGATTTTTCCTTCTATAACATCATTTTCCTTATGCTTTGAAATGAAATTTTTCCAGCCCTGCTCTTTCAATTCATCAATAATAATCCTTCTGGAAACAAGAACCGACTTTTTTTTCTCATCTATTTTAAGTATTCTGAAATTAAATGTTTCGGAGCTGCCCAGAGAATTTTTGACCTTTATATCACCATATTGTGATATCGGAAGATATGCATGATAAATTCCGAAATCAACAATTGAACCCGTCTGTTTTATATCAGTGATCTTACCCGTCACTTCACGGTTTCCATCATTATACCATGCAATGAATGTTTTCCATTTTTCAGCATTCTCTGCAGCTTTCCTTGAAAGTACGAACATTCCATCTGTAAGCTTTCTGGTCAGCAGCAGAACATCATATTTTTCACCGATCGAAGGAATGTCTTTGAATTCGGAAACAGATGTCTTACCTTCTGTTTTCTGCCCTATATTCAGATATACAAAATTATTATCAACTGATACAACTTCACCCTGGATAATTTCACCGGCTGAGGCTTCCAATTCCTCATCAACCGAATCCAGCAGTTCTTCCATGCTGATGTTTTCTTCAAAATTCTGCTCAGATACATTACTCATTCTCTTCACCCGTTACTTTTCCCGTTTATTAAATTAATAAATTTTTCAATTACCTGTTCTCTTGTCATACAGGAAGTATCAATTACTATTGAATCGGAAGCTTTTTTCAAAGCACCAACCGATCTGGACATGTCCTGACGATCCCGCAGTATAATCTGATTTTTTATCTCATTTAAGTCAACATTTTTTCCTTTTTCAAGATACTCTTTAAAACGTCTATGAGCTCTTTCATCAACTGAAGCGTCAAGATAAATTTTTAAATCAGCGTCAGGAAATACAACTGTACCGATATCACGGCCATCCATGATAAGTGAATCTTCATTACCCCACTGACGGAGCATTGAGGTAATTCCTCTGCGGATATTTATATTATCAGAAACAATACCGATATTTTTTACAATTACTTCCTCCCGTATCAGATCGGTTACATCAATTCCATTCACATAAGATGTTGTTGATCCGTCCAGGTTGAAAATCTGTTTATAATTCAATTCTTCTACAATGCCGTCATATGCATTTTCAGCAGCGACTTTCCCGTCTCTGTTCAATAAAAACCACGTAACAGACCTGTAAATTGCGCCTGAATCAATATATTTAATCCCTGATTCAAGTGCTGCAGCTCTTGAAACACTGCTTTTACCAGAACCGGCTGGACCGTCTACGGCAACAATAATTTTCATAATGGCTCCGAAAGATATAAAAATGATTAATTCATTTAAGGTCTGATTTTTTCAATGAATTTTTTCTTAATGCATATAAAAAAAGAAGTGAAAGAGCGGACATTCTTAAAAAAAATACTGTTTATTGATCTTCTTCGTAAGAATATTCCTTGATTTCTGACAGTTTAGGTAAATCTGTTAACTTATTTAAACCGAAAAACCGCAGAAATTCATCTGTTGTGCCATATGCAAGCGGTCTTCCCGGAAGATCCTTACGCCCGACAGGTTTAACAAGATTTCGTTTCATCAGACTCGCAACCATCATCCTTGATGATACACCGCGCAGTTCTTCTATTTCGGCAATAACAATTGGCTGCTTGTAAGCTATAATGGAAAGAGTTTCCAGCATACCTTTAGTTAACGGCTCCTTACGTTTAAACCCGAGGATTTTTCTCACGGATTTTCCGCATTTGGCGTTGGTTATAAACTGAAAACCGTTAGATATCTCAACCAGCTTGATTCCGCCGTCTCTTTCCTCATATTCGTCAATTAGCGAATCAAGAATAATTTTGGCATTTGTCAGCTCTATATTGAAATTTTTAACAAAGAATGAAATATGCAGAGGTTCTGTTGAAAGAAACAGAATTGCTTCGAAAACATCCTTCAAATCAACATCAGCATCATCGATTTCCTCATCTTCGGGAATAACCGGTACATCATTAATTTCACCGGAATCGGCAGCTTCATCCTGTTCTATCTTTTCATTTATTTCTTTATTTTCTTCCATTGGATATCTTTTCAGCGTTAATTTTTATTAATATCGGCATTTTCAGTATGAAAATCCAGTAAATTATCAGTATTCTTTATGATTTATCCGGCTGAAGTAAGATTAAATTCTGCCGGCTTAATTTCCTGATCAGGATTAAAACTGCGGAAAATAAAAATGGTACCAAAGGCTTTATTCTGCATTATTTTTATTTTCTGAACTTTTGTAAGTTCAAGCACGGCAAGAAAAGTCGCTACAACCATTGATATCGAAGGAACGGTTTTAAATAGTTCCTTGAAAGTTATTTTTTCCTGCTTGCGTAAAAAGGCAATAATATGATCAATCCTGTCACTGACAAGAATTTCATCAAATTTTATCTCCCTCTCTTCAACTTTTTTCTGAGTTCCAAGAACTTCCACAAAAGCATTCAGGAGGTCAAAAAGAGACATTGTAGTATATTCTTCATTATCTATAAACTGGGAAATATCACTTTTTCTGACATATGAATCCGACTGAAGCTCATATAAATTCATCATTTCGCTTGTAGCCTGCTGATATTTTTTATATTCAAGAAGTTTCTGTACAAGCTCAGGCGGTAGCGGCGGAACAAAATATTCATCATCTATCTCCCCTGCGGGAAGAAGGATTCTTGATTTATAATAAATCAGTTCAGAAGCCATATTGATGAATTCAGATGCAAGATTTACATTAAGTTCATCCATCATTCTGAGATATTGCAGATATTGCTCGGTAATTTTAGATAATGAAACATCAACTATGTCAATTTTGGATTTTTTAATCAAAGCCCATAAAAGATCAAGAGGTCCATCAAAATTTTCTATGTGGATCTGATATTTTTCTGAATCAACGGAGGTTTCTTCAGAATTATCTATGATTTCATCAAATTTATTATTTTCCATATCCATATAAAACAATAACCGGAGAGTATCTCTCTCCGGTCATTAATAAGAACATATATTTATAAATAAAGTAAAAATTAACCGTTTAATGCTTTTTCTGCTGCTTTCTGAAGTCTTTCCGGAGGAAAAGGTTTTACAACAAAATCTTTGACACCAAGTTTAATCGCTTTTGTAAGAAGATTTTCCTGTCCAAGTGCCGTAACCATGATTATTTTAGCAGATGGATCCATCTGAAGAATTTCTTCCGCAGCCTGAATTCCGTCTTTTTCACGCATTGTAATGTCCATAGTAACAAGATCCGGTTTGAACTTCTTATACATCTCTATAGCTATATTCCCATTTTCGGCTTCACCGACAATTTCATGCCCTTTAGGAACAAGTGCATCCTTTACAAGTGTCCTCATAAATTTTGCATCATCCACGATTAAAATTTTTGCCATTTGTTTACTCCCTAAATTGAATTCTCGTGTAAAAACCGTTTCAACCGATAAGTTTACTTCAATTCTCACTTTCTTTATAAATTAACAATCAAAAAAAATCAAATACTTTTTTAATATTATATATCCAATGTTACAAATGTTCAACAATTTTTTTTATTATATCCTCCAGTGAAACAACATCCACTACTCCGCCGTATTCAACGGCAACCTTATTCATTCCATATACTACTGAAGTTTCTTCATTCTGAGCAACAGTATATCCGCCGTTTTCCTTAATTCTTCTTATACCTGATGCCCCGTCTTTCCCCATTCCGGTCATAATAACTGCAATTATGTTATCGCTAAAATTATCCGCTACCGAATTAAACATAAAATCAATCGACGGGCGATGACCGCTTACTTTCTCTCCCTGATCGAGTTTAATAAAAAAAGCAGAACCCTTTTTCTCCAGCTTCACATGCGAATGACCTGGGGCGACATAACCGCAGCCTGACATCAGCCTGTCCCCGTCTTCAGCCTCTTTGACATTTAAGTTAGAATTTGAATTCAGACGTTCGGCGAATGCTTTTGTAAAACCTTCAGGCATATGCTGAACAACCAGCACAGGAGAAGGAAAATTTTCTGGAAACCCCTTAAATACCGTCATTAAAGCCGACGGTCCGCCTGTTGAGGTGCCAATTGCAACAATTTTATCAGAATTTTTTGCCTCATCTGACAGGGTAACAGGCACAGGTTCCCTTATTTCATGAAGAAATTTAGGTTTGCCTGTAGGTTTTCTGGTTTCCTCTTCGGTTACCTCAGGGCCTTTTAAGGAAACCTGCATTTTTTTTGCTTCAAATTTTATTTTCGATTCCGCAACAGATTTCACTTTACTGACAAGCAGTTCGTAAATATCAGATACGCTCATTGAAAGCATGGTCGAAGGTTTTGGAATAAAATCTATTGCGCCAAGTTCAAGTGCCTTAAAAGTCGCATCAGCTCCATGCTGGGTCAGTACACTCATCATGATAACCGGTTTAGGATCTTCCTGCATAATAATTTTCAATGCATCAAGACCGTTCATAATCGGCATCTCTATATCCATAGTAATTACGTCCGGATTAAGAGTATGCGTTTTAAATACTGCCGATTTGCCGTTATTCGCAGTCCCGACGACTTCTATATCCGGATCTCTCTGAAGTGCATCTGTAATTATTCTCCGGACAAGAGCTGAGTCGTCGACAACAAGAACTTTAATCTTACTCATATCCCATTTATTCCTTAATATGCTCTACTAGGTATTTAACGGATTTTGCTTCCGGAAGTATCAGCAGATTACCCATTACCCTGTCATCTTCATAGTAGAACTCTGTATCCATTACAAGGGCGTAATCGTTTTCAACATTATGAAGTACCAGAATTGAATCCACTATTGACTGCATATAATCGTGAACAAATGTCGGAACATCCGGAGTTATTGTTAGACCTGTTCTTTCAGCAAAAGCGTTCAGAACGGAGGATCCGACAATATTTGTAACTTCACTGAGAGAGGATTTGGCATCATCATTAAATTCTTTTGTATGTCCTTTACCGAATGCAAATAAATCATCAATCAGTGAGAATCCGGAATCTTCAGGAATGCTGAACAGAATGGTTCCTCTCATGTCACCTTCAAGCGGCATATAGACACCGACATAAATCTCATCAATCTGTCCGAGTTTTGCAGGCAGACTGTCAATAGGCATCATTTTCACTTCAGGAATGGCAAGATCAACCCTTCTTCCTATCATTGAAGACAGAGATTCTGCCCCTTTCATAATTCCGACATTGGCCAATATCTGTATTTTTCTCAATTGATCATCGGTAATTGCAATGTCCTTTTTCATGTGACTGTCACTGTCGCCGGAATTAAGTGTTTTCGCTACAGACTCATGAAGTTCATTTCTGAAATTTCTTAAAACTTCCTTTACCTGAGTATCAACTTCCTCATTAGAGATACCGGCTTTTGCCACAGGGGTCGTTTCTTTATCAAAAATATTTTTCTTACCGTCGGGAAGTACTCCCTCCGGAATATTTATTTCCGAAATTACAGGTTTTCCTGCGTTTGTCCTGACTGTATCTGTTGATGCGGATGGAATGTTTTCTTTTACAGGTTTCTGACTGATGGTTTCAAAATCAGTGCTTGATTTTGCAAGTACTGACCGTCTGTCCTCACGGGAAAGTTTTTCCTGCTCTGAAATTACACGAGTCATCATTGAGGAAATATCAAGAATCAGGCTTATGCTTCCGTCTCCCAGAATTGACGCACCGGCAAGTCCTTCAATATTTTTATAATTCTGATCAAGAGGCTTAATTACTATTTCAAGTTTACCTTCAAGACGGTCAACGATAAGACCGATTTTTCTGTTGCCGTAGCCAACGACTACCACCGGAATTTTTGTATCATCAATTATATCGGCATCAATACCGACAAACCGGTCAAGCCTTAAAAGAGAAAGTATTTCACTTCTTAAATTTATTACTTCATGACCTTCAATCGTTGTAACGTCTTTCGCGCTTATTTTTATGGTTTCAATTACATCTGAAAGCGGTATTGCATATGTTTCCTTCTGCACCTTTACCATTATTGCAGGAATGATTGCAAGTGTTAGCGGAAATGCCATAATAAACCGGGTTCCCATACCCGGTTCACTTTCAATTGTTATTGAACCGTTCATTTCAGTTACCACTTCTTTCACAACGTTCATGCCGACACCGCGACCGGACACATCAGTAACTTTTTCTGCGGTAGAAAATCCCGGATGAAAAATAAATTCATAGATATCGGAATCATCCATATTTGCGATTATTTCCGGCAGAACAAGATTTCTTTCCAGAGCTTTTTTTCTGATTCTATCAGCATTCAGACCCTTACCGTCATCACTGACTTCAACATAAATCTGATTGCCTCCCTGATGCGCGCTTAATGTCACGGTTGCTGTTTCATCTTTTTTAAATTTTTCCCTCTCTGCCGGAAGCTCTATTCCATGATCAATGCTGTTTCTGATCATATGCATAAGAGGTTCACCTATAACATCAACGACCTTTTTATCAAGTTCCGTATCTTCACCGCGTGTAATCAGCTGTACACTTTTTCCGCTGTCTTTTGCCAAATCCCTTACAAGCCTGTTAAATCTTGAAAAAACCTGTCCTATAGGCACCATCCTTGTTTTCATTATTCCGCTCTGAAGATCCTTGGCAATCCTGGACATCTGCTCCATACGGTTTTTAAATTCATTGATGATGGTTTTATCGGCATTTATTTTTTTCAGATCTTCGTAAAGTCTGAAAAACCCGGAATTCGCGATTACAAGCTCTCCAACATTATTCAGCAGTTCATCAAGTTTATCAACTGATACTTTTACAGTTCGTAAAGTCGGAGCTTTTCTCAAACTGGCTGCAGATATATCTTTCTTATCTGTTTCATCATCCTCATTTTCTATTTTATCAGGCTGTTTCTGCGGAACAGACTGCTGAATTTCGGGAACAGAAGGCTCGGGTTTATCGGCCTTTTCATCTTTATGATTATCAGTATAATCAGCCAGAACCTCTTTAGCGTGATATGTAAGTATATATTTTCCGTCTTTTTTATCTAATGTAATCTGCGACCCTTCTATTCTATATACAAGGTCAACATCACAGTCTTTAGCTACTTCTTCAATTGTTTCATTGGATGCGACTACAAATTTTATACACTGATTGATATTTTCGTCAGTCAGCATGTTTTCAGGGGGGATTGTTTTTATAACTTCACCGCTGCCTTTAAGACTGTTAAGCATAAGCTGCGCCTTAACCCATTTCATTTGTGCATCTTCATCAATAAAAACAGACAATTCATAACAGTTCATTCCGGAATCAACAGCTTTTTTAAGATGTTTCCTTTCGTCGGATTCGAAAGTAGTTTTAGGCACATCAATATTTTTGTTTTTTGTTTCCTTTCCTGCAGCTGGTTCTGAAGATTTACTTTCAACCGGCTCTGAAGCTGATGCAGATGAAGAAATACGGACTACTTCCGCAATAATGGAAGACAGATCATCATCAGGTTTTTCGCCCTGTGATACTTTGCCGATAATTCCATTTATGTGATCAAAACACTTAAATAAAACATTAATGATTTCCGGAGTAATTTTCATTGTCTTATCCCGGACTCCCTGCAGCAGATTTTCCATTTTATGGGAAAGATCGCTTAAATCATTCAGTCCTACGAAAGCTGCAGAACTTTTTAAGGAATGCGCCGCCCGGAAAATATTGTTTATTATATCATCATTGTCAGGATCCTGTTCCATTTGGAGCAGATTTGAATTCAATTCCTGCAGCTGATCATCTGCTTCTTCAAGAAAAACGTCCTGATATTCACCTAATGAAAATGTCATCTTTTTCTCCAAATAAATTAGAATTTACAGTATTATGCCGACATTGAAATTTTCTGTTTCTCCGCAATCTCTTCATCGGAAAACACAACATTTTCCACACTCAGAATTACTATCAATCTGCCTTTAAGCCGTGCAATTCCTGTTATAAACGCTTCAGAAACACCTTCGATAAGAATAGACGGAGGATCAATATTGCTGTCATTAATGCGTATAACCTGTGAGACATTATCCACAAGAAGACCTATCTGTCTCTCGCCTGCCTCAATTACAATTACACGGGTAAGATCAGTAACAACACCTTCTTTAAAACCAAAACGGTTTCTGACATCTACAACTGGGAGTACATTACCCCTTAGATTAATCACCCCTTTAATAAATTTCGGAGTATTCGGAAGCCTGGTTATTTCAGGATATCTCAAAATTTCATGAACCGACAAAATATCGACGCCATACTCAACATCATCCAGAGTAAACGTCACCAGCTGTACAATTTTTCCGTCAGATGCTTCATCATTTTCATTATTTTTAACTTCAGTATTGTCATCATTTTCTTTGTTCAACAATTCATTTACAGTCATAATCAGATTCCTGTTTATATTTTTTCTCTTAAAATAATTCTAAACCATGTTTATGAAATTGTCAAAAAATAAAATTAATAATTTCATTAATTTATTTATAATTAAAATGAGTCTGAATATTACGGTTTAGTCTCAAAAATGCGGTTATTCGGCAATAGTTTTCTTTGTTGCCTGATTGGAATAAACATCTCCGATAATACCTTCCTCCAGCATTGAGATAAGAGCATTTGCACGTTTGAGGATAACTGAATCCGCATGTTCATCAATTTCCTTAAGCTGAAAATATTCATCTGCGATATTCAATGCTGCAAGAATTGCTGTATGGAGTACATTCTCAGAAGGTAAGGATCTGCTTACTTCGGACATTTTATTATCTACATATTGGGCAAGTTTATTAATATATTCAGGGGGCGCTTCCCCCTGAATATTATAAATGTTTCCGAAAATTTCAACTTTAACTTTTGGCTCAGGCATAGAACAAATTATTTTTCATCCTCTTCTACAATAATAAAATCATCATCATCGTCATCCAGTTCAATATCATTATCTCCTTCATCAACAATGATACTGTCATCATCAACATCATCTATTACGATTTCATCTTCATCATCGTCAAGCAGAATAATATCGTCCTCTCCTTCCATATCGCCCGATTCAAAACCGATATCATCAAGTGAATCCGAATCTTCATCAATCACGACAATATCATCATCTGAATCCGACATGTCGGAATCCAAATTATCGATTTCTTCCACCTCAATATTTTCATCATCTGAAATTTCAACAATATCATTGTCAAGAATGTCATCTGCAAGAAGATCATCCGGAGAACCGAAATCATCTTCCGGTACAGCAGCCGGTGCAGGTTTTTTTGATGCCGGTCGTGAAGAAGCTCTCGAAGGTGCAGAGTCGCCTTTAGGCACATACCCTTCTCCACCGGTAAGAGAATCCATTTTCCCGAGAAGATTGACAATCTTTTTCTCAAGCTCATCTTCCTTATCTCTTATATCCTGCAGTTCTTTTGTTGCAGCATCAAGATCTTTCTGAAGCCGTAATACTTCCTGTTCCTTTTCTTCAAGACTAAGTCTTGCTTCTTCCGCATCAGATTTTAAATTTTCATTATCTGCTTCAAGTCTTGAATTCTCCGTACGCAAATCACCAATAAGCTGAAGTGCTTTTATAACCCTGCTTTCAAGTTCCTCTAACTGCTGCATTGACAACATATCCATACCTCCATCTAATCTTCGTAAGCATTTATCTACTGTAAAATTTCGACAAATTATTATTATAAGTTAAAGAATAAAATCTTTTATTAAGATTAAAATGCCTTAAATTATATTATCCTGTACAAGTGAAGTTTTCAAGAATAAAAAAAAATTTTTAATGTAATTTTTTTGCTAAATTTCACAGAAAAATGAAAAAAAGATGCTTCTGTCAAAAGCAATTTCTCCAGAATTTAATACTTCCGAATACTGGAATTTAAAGCCATATGTGTCTCCAGGAGAGTAAATCATCTCTGCTCCCAGTAAAAAGGTATATGATCTGAATCCTGTTTCAATTGCAGTTCCGTCGTTCCAGTTAAAATGACATTGCAAAACCGGACCGGCTGAAACTGCATCGAGAAAAATGTAATCAGCTGCAATGTTAAAATTTAAAAAATCATCTTTCAGATTACCTTTAAAAAAAAATGAATCCTTATTATTAAAATTCAATCCGTATAATGTTTCCCATGTCTTTCCTTCAAGCGGATTAAGATAAATACCCCTGTAAAGCTCATCATATACTGAAATCATACAATATTTCAGGCCCGAGTAAATTAAAAGCTTCCTGATTTTAAATAAGGAACGTAAAGATATTGAAAACATGTCTTTTCCATAGGAAAGATACTTAAAATCCTGATTTTCTCCGGCATCAGGTCCATTCGGCAGAAGAATACTGAATGATATGGATGACAGGAAACCGCCGTTACCCAGAGGTAAAAGCATGTTAAGTTCAAGTTCAGAATCACCGAGAACGGTTCCACCAGATGTTGAACTGTTAATTATATCACAACTGAAATCAAGACAGATACCTGCTTTTAACGGGAAAAGAAACTCCGGAGTTAAAACAGTTCCTGATTTGTAAATATATTCAGCGGAAATTTCCGTTTCCGGATTCAAAGCAAGCGGGAAATACAGTTTTTCATTTGAAATAACCGAAGAAAAAAGATTTATTTGAAAAAAAATAAGCACTGCGGAAACAGTGCTTATTTTTATCATTTCAAATGAATTTTTCATGAAATATTCAGGCAGCTACTTCTTTTACCAGCGCCTCAAATGCTTTAATATCTGAAACAGCAATTTCTGCCAGCATTTTCCTATTTACATTAACATTAGCTTTTTTAAGATTATGAATCAGTCTGCTGTATGAAAAACCGAACATTCTAGCAGCTGCATTTATTCTTGCAATCCATAACATACGGAAATCTCTTTTTCTTTTTCGTCTATGCTTATACGAATTCTGAAGAGCTCTTCGTCGGGCATCTTTAGCTGTTCTGTAAAGTTTCGATCTCGCACCGCGAAATCCTTTGGCATCTTTTAAGATTTTTCTGGCTCTTTTCTGATGCACTTTTCCTGTTGTTGCTCTAGGCATTTGTAACCTCTTTCTGTATTAATTTAAGCATAGGGCATCATACGCCGAATACGGTTAACATCGGAAACAGATACAAGAACTGTTCCTCTGAGACCCCTTTTCTTTTTAGGGGTTTTGCATTCAAGCATGTGATTTCTAAAAGCCCGTGCTCGCTTTATTTTGCCGCTTTTTGTCATTTTGAATCTTTTTTTAGCACCGCTATTTGTTTTTAACTTAGGCATCTCTTCCTCACTTAGTTTTCTTGCCTGGTCCGGCAGGCGAAAGTATCATAGTCATATTCCGTCCTTCATGGGAAGGTCTTTTCTCTACGACTGAAATTTCTTTTAAATCTTCCAATATATTAACAAGGATTTTCATACCGATTTCAGTATGAACAATCTCTCTTCCTCTGAAAACCATGGTGAATTTAACTTTATCACCTTTCTCTAAAAATTCTTTGGCATGCTTGATTTTATGCTCATAATCGTGCTCTCCGACACCCGGTCTGATCTTAACCTCTTTAATATGTACAACTTTCTGTTTCTTTTTAGCATCTTTTGCCTTTTTAAGCTGCTCAAACCTGAATTTGGAATAATCCATGATTTTTACAATCGGCATGTCCGCTGCCATTGAAAGCTCTACAAGATCAAGATTAGCCTCTTCAGCAGAACGTAATGCATCTTCTAATGAAATTACAACCGGATCTCCGTCTGATACCAGACGTACTTTGTCGCCTGTAATTTCCCCATTGGTCTTATGCTCTTTATTGTCACTTTTAGTCTTGGTGACTCTACGATTATTAGCTGCTATGGCTGCCCCCCAAATTTTAAGTATATTTATATCAGGACATGTTTAACCTATGAACTTTTTCACGCAAGCAATTTTTAAACAATTAATGAATTAATTTTTAACGGAAATCCGGCTTTTATTTGCTTTCTTTCTTTAAAAGTGACTTAAATTCGTTCAAAGTCATTGTTTTGGCATTATTTTCACCGCGAATACGTACAGAAACGCTGCCGCTCTCAACTTCCTTGTTTCCGGCAACCAGAACATATGGAATTTTTTCCTGAACAGCTTCCCTTATCTTGTAACTTATTGATTCGTTTCTGAAATCGGTATCCACCCTGAAATCCTCGGATCTCAGATCTTTTTTAACGCTATTTATGTAATCAACTGACTCTTCATTTACATTCAGTATTTTAACCTGAACAGGAGCGAGCCAGAAAGGAAAAGCGCCTTTATAATGTTCAATCAAAATGCCAAAGAAACGCTCAAGAGATCCTAAAAGTGCACGGTGAATCATAATCGGCCGGTGATCATTACCGTCACTGCCTTTATATGTAATATCGAAACGCTCAGGCAGGTTAAAATCACACTGAATTGTAGAAAGCTGCCATTTCCTTCCAATGGCATCCTTTACAGCAATGTCGATTTTAGGGCCGTAAAAAGCTCCATCACCTTCATTAATCTGATAATCCATTCCGCTTTTATCAAGAACATGTTTCAATGCAGATTCAGCCTTTTCCCATATTTCAGAAGAACCCACACTCTCTTCAGGCTTTGTACTTAAATATATCTGAAACTCTTCAAATCCGAAGCTTTTAAGCATGTACATTGAAAAATTGAATGTTTCAGTAATCTCTGATTCCATCTGATCCACTCTGCAGAATAAATGCGCATCATCCTGAGTAAAGCCGCGTACACGGAGAAGACCGTGAAGTGTACCTGATTTTTCATACCGGTATACTGTACCGAGTTCAGCCCATTTAAAAGGAAAGTCGCGATAGCTTCTCATTTCAGCTTTATATAACATTACATGAAAAGGACAATTCATCGGTTTTACGTAATAATCCTCGCCATCAATATCCATCGGAGAATACATTCCCTCTTTGTAGAAGTCCAGGTGACCGCTTGTTTCCCAGAGAAGCGACCGCCCTATATGAGGAGTATTTACCAGTTCATAACCGTTTTTATAATGCTCTTTTTTCCAGAAAGTTTCTATCGCATGACGGATTCTTCCGCCTTTTGCAGTCCAGAGAGCAAGCCCCTGTCCGACTTCATTACTGAATTCAAAAAGTCCGAGTTCCTTTCCGATTTTCCGGTGATCCCGTTCTTTCGCTTCTTCAAGGAGATTTATATGTTTATCCAGTTCCTTTTTATCAGGAAAACTAATACCGTAAATTCTCTGAAGCATTTTGTTTTTTTCGCTGCCTCGCCAGTATGCACCTGCATTTTTAAGAAGTTTAACAGCCTTAATCTGCGAAGTTCTCATAACATGAGGGCCGCGGCAGAGATCATAAAAATCACCCTGTCTGTAAATTGAAACTGTATCGGCATCCATTTCTTTCAGAAGTTCAACCTTATAAATTTCACCGTCTTTTTCAAAAAGTTTAATGGCATCTTCACGGGAAAGTTCTTCTCTGGTAACTTCAATGTCTTCTGAGATTACCTTATTCATCTCAGCTTCAATCCTATCAAGATCTTCAGGAGTAAAATTATCCTTAACGTCAAAATCATAATAGAAGCCTTCTGCAATAGCGGGACCGATAGCCACTTTAACATCAGGAAAAAGTCTTTTCACCGCCTGCGCCATAATATGCGAAGTTGAATGCCAGTACATCTCACGGCCTTCATCATTTTTAAAGGTAAAAACCTTTAGAGCAAAATCCTTCTGCGGAACAAACGTAAGATCCTTATTCTCTCCGTCAACTGAGGCAAAAAGAGCGGCTTTCTGAAGACCTGTACCTATTTGTCCGATTATGTCAAATAAGCTGCTTTTGTCCGGAGATTCCAGTACGGAAGAATCTGGAAGTGTAATTTTAATCATTTTTTTGCTCCATGAGTCAAATTGGGCGGTACTGGGGTCGAACCAGCGACCTCCTGCTTGTCGAGCAGGCGCTCTAACCAACTGAGCTAACCACCCTTAAGTAGATTCAAATATTAAAAAGATAGCATAGTTGTCAAGAGGAAAAAGCAGGAAAATTCATAAAGTGATCTGAATTCAGTATGACGTGATAGAATATGAAATCTGAAGGAATGATTGAAACAGTCAATCACTCCTTCGGAGAATTTTAAGGCTTCATCATACTCAAACTTTCAATATAATTGTCTTGATCAAACTTTTCAAGCTCAAAACGATCTGTATTTATCCAGTAACATCTTTTCGATACAGAACCAGACTTAAATAGTCCGAAATTATAGATTGCATTACCGGAAACAAACGTACCCCTATATGCCAGCATAGTTGTCGCCTAGAAAAATAAAAGGAGACAACTATTATGAAGTACAGCAGCCGAATTAAGTCAAGTGTAT
>JAFGJZ010000125.1 GCA_016928815.1 Spirochaetota bacterium | reverse complement strand
AGCTCGAAAACGGTTTTAATATAGACTAGGGTTTTACCCGTACCCGTTTCCATTTCAACACATATATCATTGATCGCCTGAATATTTGCAGTTTCTTCATTGATGCCGTTTTCCAAAGTAATATCTTGTAGATTCTGAACAATCTCTTCGCTTGAGAGTGAAAGAATATTTGACCGTATCCCTTCAATACAAGCATTGTCAAAAGTATTCTTCTCCTGTCCTTTAAAAACAGAAATTACAGCATTTATTGCTTGCTGTTGGTATTCTAACTGTTCAAGTTTTAATTCCATCAAATCATTTCCTCTATCTTTTCTTTATGCCCAACATGGACGTTGGGCATTCTTGACGGGCAATTTTTTAATCTTCTCACAAAATACCTCTTTTTCACTCCGCAAATGTATTCTTCTGTCTTTCGCCGCCCAAGCATTTCACACAACTAAATATATACGCCCGCCGCAATTAATACCGAAACGGCAGGATATACGCAGTCCGTAAAGCTTAGCTGAAAATAAATCAGAATTTACATAAAATGTCAAGTTGATAAAAAGGAAGAGTTCAATCCGGACTGGCCGGGAAATAGTCATTAATTATGCCTCCGGTTATTTTAAACCTTGCCTGTATTACAATCATAACCGACTCAAATATTTTGAATACTAATGTCATGTTTCAACCCCTGCCTTTTATACTTTCAATCGCACTCAAAGCGTTCTTATATATGCTCTCATTCTCATCATACCCGTTTCCGATTATGCTTATTACAAATGCCAATGGATAGAATATTGTCTGTCTATCATTATCCGATTTACATACTGCTATAAATGATACATCACGTTTGTCTTTTACTTCATCAGCCATATACGGAAATTTTTCCATAAACGCTTCAAGAGAATAAAAATCAACTGTCTTTTTAGTAATTTTTGATATGCTTAATCCGATGTAAAACCCGATAAAATGAACTAAATTTGACAACTCCTGCTGAGTAGTATTCATATTCCCGGTAGAAACATAATTTTCATAAATGCTGTCTAAAATTTTTTCAACATATTTAATGGAGCTTTTTGTATAATTCAATTTGGTAAAATCGAACTGAGATCGAAAAGAAAAAGAGCTTCCGGCAATTTTACCGTCTTCAAAAAATGCATTCATATAATTATCACAATAGTTATTATAATCCATGAATAAACCCCCATTAATTTTGAAAATAATCCTGATAACCCAATCTGGTTAAAGTCAATAATAAATTAAACCGGCAAAAAAGGGTTTTTGAAAAAATGAGATACTCCTTCATACTGACTTTATATGCCGTTAAATAAATATGAATTCTGTAAAATTGATTCCTGCCAATTCTGAATTATAATCCGTATGCGTTTTTAATCAATGACTTTATTTTATCGGAATTAATCCAATTTATAAATTCCTGATCTTTTGGAGAATCATTCCAGAAACCATCGGATAATTTATTCCGCATTAATGTATTGCTATGACATTCATATAAAGATACCAGAGCTTTAGGTTTTTTTGTAATTATTTCAAGATATTTATCCCAATCCGGATAAAAATAACTTACAGTACAAAGCCAGGTGTTAATAAAATCACCGTCGGAATCCGGACTGTTTATATCTGTAATCAGTACCGAATCAAAAAAATTAGAAATTGCAGACTGTTCATTTTCAGTAAACCGGTTCCATCCATATGATTGCATAGCCCTGCCAATAATTTCAGGGTCCGGCCACCACCCTGAATTATTAATTAAAATATCCAGTATTCTTGGAAGAAAATATCTGAAATCATTTTCTGAACCTGCAGTTAAAAATACAGATGATGCATACCCGCTCATTTCATCCGGTGTAATTTCACGCAACTGTTTATTAAGAAGTGTGAAAATTTGCTTTTTATCCACACAGCATGGACAGGCATCAATTTTTACCGGCCTTGGCACATTACTGAATATCTCATATAATTTATTTATTGAATTATTTATTTCTTCATTCATAAATGTATTCCGCATCTTTAATTCTCAATTTATCAGCAGCATTATTCATAATTAACATTCATCGCAATATTAAAATTTATTTTTTGGAATATTTATCCATCGGTTTAATATTTCTTTCCAACAAATCAATCAATTCCAATAATCGCTTGTTTCTTGTATCTTCATTTTTCGGTTCAAAATATAAGCCTGCAAATTGTTTTCTAACTGATTTTGCCATTTTAAAATAGTTTGCAGCAGCTTCTTTGTTTTTCACGATTTTTGATTCGAACATTTGAAATTTTTCTTCTGAAAGTCTGTTATCATCATTTGAATCCCATGAACCATCCTTCTTAGACCTTTCAATCACCAGCAATCCGTTTTTACTAATCTGATTATTTTCCATTAACTTTGAAACTATTTTTTTATTTCTTGCAGACCAGCTGCTTCCTTTTATCCGCGGTGAGAAATATTTCTTATATTTCTCATCATCTATGCGTTTTATCAGTCCGTCAATCCAGCCGAAACATAGAGCTTCTTCCAATGCTTCATTGGCGGTGATAGATTTAATCTTATCTGTTTTACTGAAAATCAACCAGACTCCTTCAGAGTTTAAATCTGCCTGTTCAAGCCATTTTCTAAAATCACGTCTTTCTTTAAATGATATTTCATTACTCATATTACCATACACCCTTGAATCAATTTTCAGAAATCAGCAAACATAGTTTTTTACTTCAGAAACCGGACACATGTGATTGTTTTGAAATGCATCTGAACTAAAGATCATATCAATTTTTATGAAGCTGTACATCATCTTTTATTACCATAGGAAAGGGATTAAACGATATTTAACTTTTTGGCAATAATCCCTATAGCCCTCCAATTCATTCTGCAAAGTTTTATCTTCATAAAATGTTCTTACAAAAACAAGCAGAATCATTATGCTGACCGGAATGAAACTATAAACCGAGCCGAATGCAAAAGGTATGGGCAATGAACCTATCAGCATTCCTGAATATCCGGGGTGTCGGACAATACGATAAGGACCAGCAGCAACTACCTTATGACCTCTGTCTTTCTGAATACGTACAGTTCCCTCAAAAAATGGATTATGAAGCATTGGCCATATTGTGAGTAATGCCGATAGAAAATAAAATCCCATTCCAATATAAGTATAATTAAAAGGCAATGAAGACATTTTAAATCTGTAGTCCAGCCCGGCAACCAAAGGGTTAATAATTATGGCAAAAAGAAAATATGCCAGAACTAATATCATATCCCACTTTTTTGTGCCTTCCTGCATTTTTCCCCGCTGATTTAACAAATCCGGAGCTTTCTTTAATAATATAGTACCGCAAATTATTGAGCCGACGGTATAAAATCCGATATAAAGCCAAACCCGAAATATTTCAATTGTACCGGATGCAATGAAATATACAATTCCGGTAATAATGATCCAGCGGAAAGGTGATGTGATTGCGTTTATCCCTGACTTTTTGAGTTGGATTTTTTCAGTCATAGCAACCTCCTTATTCATTCTGATGAAATTCAACCTGATAGTTAAAGACATAAACAGCTTTCTGCATTTATTTAAATTAATCTGAAATTAGCAAAACCAAATCAACCTTAACTCCGGTAAACCGTATGCCCATATTTCCAATTCATTTTAATCATTTCCCTGACTGAAGTCAAACTCAAACATTCTGCTGAAATCATTATTCAGACAGTAATATACTTTGGATTGCTTTTTTGAAAATACCATCGACAGGTCTGTTTTCCACTCGCCGTCCGTCTGACTTACTGATTTTAATATTTCAAACGCGGAATCAACATCCATTTCATTAGTGGAGGATAATCTGCTCATGACTGCAGTGTACCTTGGGCATTCACTTTTCATATCCCTCATCTGCAGATCAATAAGTGATTCATTACTCATTGAGAAATACGACGATTCAGTTGAAGGGCTGAAGATACTCCCCCTTCCGGGTTCAATAATCCATACATTGGCATTTGAATCACATATCATATTATGGCATGACTGATCAGGTGTGTTTACAATTTCAACTTTTTCAAGATACTCATTCAGATCTTCAGCTCTGATGACTCCGTTAATTAAATCAGTTACCAACTTTGTCGTATGATTAACTTTTGAACTCGGCCGCCGGTATAATCCTTTACCGTTTGAACCAACGATGAGACTGTTAAAAAAACGTCCCTGCCTGTCAACACCGAATGAAGGATATCTTCCGCGCCCGGTATCGACATATACGATAAACCAGTTTTCAATTTTATCACTTATAGAATAGATCATCCCGTTATTATCGAAATTCATGCCGATAATTACATCATTTTTTCTGCTGATAAAACTGGTGCACATGAGAAAGATTCCTCCGAAAAATGCTGCCTTAAAATTTTCACCGGCCGCTGCACAGATAGACGTTCCGGATTATGAAATTTCAAAACTTCTGCCGTGGGGAAACAGATATTTCCTAATTTTTAAGGAAACCTTTAACCAGTTTCGCCAGGAGAAATAATATGCCGGAAATTAAAATTGTCACTGACCCGGTAGGCAGGTTTAATATATAACTTGAAGCCAACCCGGCCGTTGTCACTGCAATACAGATCATCACAGCCGAAATCATCATTACTTTCATTTTTTTTGAAAATATACCGGCTATTGCTGCCGGAATTGTCAGTAAAGCAATTACCATAACTATTCCCACAATAGTAATTAATAATATTATGGTTAATGAAATAAGCAGTATTAAAATTATCTGATAGATAAATGTTTTAATACCTCTTATTTGGGCGAATTCTTCATCAAAAAAAATAGCAAGAAATTGATTATGGAAAATGACACTTGCAAAAATGATGACAATATTTAAAAATATAATGATTATCAGATCTTTTATTGAAATTAATAAAATATTACCGAAAAGATAGCTCATCGGATCCACATAGCCCGGGGTTAGATAAATGAAAATTAATCCAATGGACATACCTACAGCCCAAATAGTTCCTATAACAGTATCAAGTCTTTCATTCCCTCTAATCATGGCATAAGAAATAATCAGACCGCTGATCAGCGAAATAATTAAAGCCCCCATTATCGGCGTCAGGAAACTGATACCTGCTGCAGTGCTAAGCCAAAGCGACAGTCCTATACCGGCAAGTGAAGTATGGCTGATTGCGCCGGCGATATATGTCATCCGTTTAACAACAATAAATGTTCCAATGATACCAAACGCTATACTTGATAGAACTCCGGCTATCAGGGCATAACGGATAAAAGGCACATTCGGATTTACAAGAGCATAATAAAAATCAATCATTAGTTTTTCCGTGAATATTATTATCTGATGAAGAAATAACCCTGTCATGCCGGACAACTTTTGTAGATGCACCATATGAAGATGAAATGATCTCATCCAAATTCAGATCTATTGGATGTTCAACCATATGTTTATTAATACAAAACACCCTGTCAGTGATACTGGACACAAAACCCGTATCATGAGTAACTATCAGGATTGTCATTTTTTCCCTGATATTCATTAATAAATTTCCAAGGTTTTTTTCATTACTTGAATCTATATTAGAAGTAGGTTCATCCAGCAGAAGAATATCAGCATCCGAGACAAGAGCTCTTGCAATAAGCATACGCTGGCTTTGACCACCTGATAAACTATTAAATGATTTGTTTTTTACAGATTCCAGTCCTGCATACTCTATCAATTCTTCGGTTTTAAGTTTATCTGTCTTTGAATAAAATCCGAACGGCTTGATAAGACCGGATAAAACAACTTCAAATACAGTAATGGGGTATTTATTGTCAAAATGAGAGTACTGCGGGACATAGCCGATATTACCGAAGTTGGATTTCGGAGGATTACCATTAATTAATATTTTTCCTTTATCAGGAACCAATAAGCCGGCAATCAGACGAAGGAGCGTTGTTTTGCCTCCTCCGTTTGGCCCTACAATAGTTATTATCTGATTTTCCTTAACAGTAAGATTTATATCTTTCAGTACAGTATTATTACCGTAAGAGAAAGAAAGATCATTTATAACTATTTTACTGTTCAATTTTTACCTGCCTATAAGCTTTTTCAATTTCTGTTGAAATCGACTTCAGATTATTAATATAATCCGGATATAATGGATTTAACATAACTACGGTTCCGCCAATTGCCTGGGCAATCTTTTTTGCACTCTCCTGCGAAAATTCAGGCTGTACAAAAATTATTTTTACTCCCTCTTTTTGAGCATGTTCAATTATTTCCGTTAATTTGGCAGGGGCCGCCTCTTTGCCACCTGTCTCAATCGCAACCTGTTTTAATCCGAATTCATCAGCAAAATAACCAAACGCAGGATGAAATACAAACAGTGTACTTCCGGCAAACGGCTTCAATGACTTTTGCAATTCACTTATCACTTCGTCAAGCTCACTGATTAAAGATTCATATCCCTTTAGATAATCAGTTTTTCCGGAAGGATCTAATTCAATTAACGCATCATAAATATTTTTTGCCTGTATTTTTACCAAAGAAGGAGAAAGCCAGATGTGAGGATCAGGTATTCCATGGTCATGGTCGTCTTCATCAGAGTCCATGGACCCTTCTTCATCATGATGTTCCTCGCCCTCATGGCTGTGAGCTTCCAGCATGCGTTTTTTAATTCCGCTGGAAGTATCAACAATTTTCAAAGATTTGAGAATGCCTTGTATTTTCGGTAAAAATGCATTTTCAAAGGGAACTCCGATAGTAAATAACGCTTTTGCACTGCCTAAATCCGTGACCTGCTGCGGAGTCGGCTCATATGTTGCCGGATTTTTACCTGGAGAGACAAGAACTTCAACTGCAACCCTGTCTCCTGCAATTTTTTCAACAAAATATTTCTGCGGTAAAATACTGACAAATACTGTAATATCCATTTTCGTATCCGTTTTTTTACAACCTACAGAGAATAGTACCAGTAAAAATGAAACAGTAATGACAATTATTTTGCGCATCCTATTTCCTCCTGTTAATGCAATTTATTTGCACAGGTACTATTATTCTTAAAAAAAAGTCAATCTTTTTAATGCAAATCATTTGCATTTCGAGCATATTCCGGTAAACTGAATAATAACATTTTCAACAATATTGTCTCCGGTAATTTCTTTAAATTTTGACATGTAACCGTTTTTTAATGAATTCAGGCAGATAATATTATTGCATTTCCTGCATACAAAATGGGGATGCACAGGATTATGTATGCAGGATAATTCATAAAAACGGGTAGTATCTTTTGAAATGACATCTCTTATAATTTTATTTTCAAGAAAAACTGTTAATATCCGGTAAATTGTTACTAAATCCATATTGTCATTAACTTTATCCTGCAAAGATAATGCAGAAAAAATTTTATCTGTATTTATTATTGCATCAAGTAACAATAATCTCTGCTGTGTAACTTTTAAGCCATTCTGTTTTAAAATAACAGCGGAATCGCATTTGTCCATGATTAAATCCTGTTAATAGTTTAAAAATATCAATAACTTGAATAATTTATCATAAATGCAAATAATTTGCAATATTATTAAATATGACTGCAATTTTTCAGACAGTCAATATATAAAGAAAGTATGTCCGGTTTGCAGCAGCAGGTTCGGATTTTTTCACAATGACCCGTGAATATACACTGTTCGGCAAAGGCCGGACACTGCAAAACGCTTTACCGATGTTATGCACAGCAGGTTTTCTATATACGCTTCCCGCCGAAGAAATGCAATGTTCTTGTTCCTGCAATACATTTGCTCCATTGCTGTGTGCCCTTAGGAATGAACAGTTCCATTCCGGGAGTCAGCAGAAATTCCATGTTATCAAAATATGCCCTATATTCTCCCGAGAGGCATACCATATATTCATCAAAATCATTAACATGTTTTCTGGAAACCTGATCAGAATTGCAGGTCCAAAATGCCAGTTGCCTATTATCAGAACACTGATAATAAAAGCCGTCAATATCTTTTGTATTCTGTTTGTCCTGGGGTACTTTATTATTCTCAGATTTAATAAATTCCGGAAAATCTTCCATTTCATTTGACTCCTTCAAACAATAATAATACAGGCGATTTTACATACAGTAATTGTTTAATCTAAATTGTGCTGAGAACAACTCCATATTCCTGACAAGGAAATTAAAAAATGTCTATATATCAATTTTGCTTTTGTATTATATTCGCTTTTTCCAGGTAATAGAATACTAATCTCCAATCGGGAAAAAAACCTTAATGCCTTTTTCAGGAAATTTCCAGTCATCTATTAACCACTCCTCAACCCACTGGTGTTTACCGGCTTTCGTTTTTGTAACTTCCCTCCATCTTCCCATTTCTTTCCATGAATCCATTAATGAACCGAGGTTAGTTTCCATTCTCATATAATTTCCGCCGGTAAAAATTTTATCTTTAACCAAATCATCCGAAAAAACAAAATCATCATCGACAGTTATCATTACTTCCTGCCAGTATTTTTTTGTTTTTCTGAAACCAATATTATAAACAAAAATCCGATGTTTCCCTGAACCTGCATCCAGGTTATTTCTTTTAGCCCATGACAGCATCACATCCCAGGCTTTCATGGCAGATTTTTCCAAATCAACATCTTCCGCCCGGTAATATGCCACCCGCACGGGCGGGATCACTTCTTTTTCTTTATCCTTTTTATCTTTAACAGGCATGTACAAATTCACCTTATGGTTTTTTTGAGGTATATCCGTATCCCATTCATAAAAAGGTAAATGTTCCTCCAAAAACTGATGATTACCCAGTTCATAATGACTCAATTTCAGCCATTCTCTGAATCTATCCCACGTTGTAATTATGTCCGCAATAGTAGTAGAGGTTACTGCATACATACCTCCGTCAAATATTTTGCTCTTTACATTTTCGTCTTCAATAATCATGTCATCATCAATGGTCATCCATACCTCAAATCCATATACTTCATCGCCAGACTTTGAATCCGGCGTATCAAAACCGAAAACTCTATGCGTTGAATCTTTATCAATCAAACCGGTTCTTTTTGCCCACCCTATTAATACTTTAAATGCATCATTCTCCGGGGTTTTACTGAATGCTTTGCAATAAGCAACCCTCACAGGTTCCAATTTTTTAAGTACCTTTATGTCAGGATAATTCTTAAGCAAATTCTCATCCTGAATCTCAAAGCAGTTGTCCATAATGTTCACTCCTTAAAAATTAAATAAAATATGTGAAGTTGGCGAATTCCGGAAGCCCAGCTTTCTAAACCGTCGCAGGAATGCGCCATCCGAATCCCATATCATAGAACTTAATATCTATTACAAAACTGGCATACATTCGGCAAATATCAAGTAATTTACGGCATTAATCTTAAAAATTTATCCTTACATTTTTCATAATCAAAACCCTGACACCTTTACGGAATTTGTCATAATCATACTGCCTGACTTTTGAAATCTTCCGCAGACAACAACCAACTCCGGCATTAATAGCCCGTAATGTATTGTTAATATTACCGGCAGAATTTCATGTTCAGGGATCCCTTAAAATCAGCATAACAGATCTTTTCATTTTCATGATATCCTCTAAATGTTTCACCTGAGATTTAAAATTCACCTGTGGTTTCACACACAGGTTTCCATTACCTGAATCGGAATACGTCACTGGCTTGAAATTTTCCGACCGTATCAGCTGCAAGTTTCATAAAAACATTCTCAGGCTGAAGAAGCTGTCAGGTACTTCATGTTGCTGTCGATCAGCCTTAACAGCCATTTATCTTCATCCGGAATATTGTCAGCCAGTCGTCCGGCGGCAATTATCGGGATCCATTTTTTAATGTCTCTTTTTTTAATGTCTGTATTTTTACAGTACTCACGAAGGTATATCTTCCCAAGCAGCAGCCTGTATATTTTAAAGAAAAATTTTTTTATAACTGGCAGGTTAAAAGGATCAAATGGAGAGACAAGAGTCAGATAGGTTCTGACTGCATCACCAAGACAGTTTCCATAATAGCAATTCATCCAGTCTATCGTATAAAGCACACCGTTTTCATCTGCTATGATGTTACCCGGGTGAAAATCTCCATGACAAACAGCAGTATCAGTAATCATCTCCTGCAGTATTTCAAGTATTATTTTTTTCTTTGAAGTATTCAAACCTGTATTATTTATTAAGTATGAAAATCTGTCATATTGACTTGTTATGCCCGTGCATTCAGTACGGTGAATTAATTTTTGTGAATCAGCCATCTGTTTCATAATACCAAAGCATGCAGTAACTGGAGAATTCAGCAATCGGGTAAGAAGCAGCTGTCCGTCTATGTAATCGGAAACTATTGCATTTTTATTTTCTACAGTTGTCAGATAATGGAATTTCGGAGCTATAATGCCCGTTTTTGATATTTCTTCCGAGAGATGTGCTTCATATTGAACTGCATCCGCTAAATACAGTGAATTAAATACTTTTATTATTCTTTCACCGTCAAGCAGATAAACAGTAGCAGTTGCACCCGAACCGAGAACTTTCAAATTATCCAGATTATACATTTCCTCTTCCTTACGTTTACTTTAACCGTAATTCCGGCCGGACATGACCGGCATGATAACTTCCAGATTGAAACGGCTTTTATCTGCACAAAATTTTTCCATTACTTAATTCCGGAATAAAATGCCCTTAACTTTCCGAATTTTTTCAGACTCACTATTATTGTCTCATTTTAAGACCTCTATAATACGAAGTCTTCATATTGGTTAATTTCCCGATAAGTTCATTCAACCATTCAGGATTATCTTCACATATGGAAATATCAACAGATCTTTGCAGCTTTTTGAAGGTTATAAAATGATGCAGCCGGTAGAAATTGGGCATTTCCAATAATTCTTCTTCTGAAATGGAATTTTCTCTTCTATAACCTTTAATAAATGATAAAAACTTTTCATCATCTTTTTTAAACTCATTGCCGTCATCAAATAAATCTCTTAGCGCATATACAATATCTGCTGCATACCAGGAATAGATTGAATCATCAAAATCTATAAGATGCAATCCTTCTTCATTCCAGATAATGTTGTCCAGCTCAAAATCATAATGAATAAGACCATAGTTATCTTTATTTTTTTTTAATTTCTTTAACCAGTTCGACAGGTACTCAATCTCTTTTAATTCAACGTAATCAGCAGTTAGCGTCTCTTTTACATATCCTTCAAATAAGTCAACATGGGAAATCCTGCTGATTTGCAAATCGGCAGGCATTTCCTTAAATGCTTTATGAAGCTTACCCAAAGATTCACCCCAGGTGAGAAAATCATCCGGTTTAAGATCATCAATATCATATTGCTTTCCGGACAGACGTTCAAAGACACATGTATTAAAAGTACCATATGCAGTGTTGGTTCTTTCAATATAATTTTTATTTCCGGAAAGGACTGGCTCTGCTATACGGATATTTTTAGATTTTAAGTAATGTAATATTTTAATTTCAGAATCGATTCTTTTCAGGGAACGCTCTGAATCATTGTTGAATCTTATAACATAATGGTGCCCATCATTTCTGATAAAGCATATAAAATTAGCACTTGCACGCCACATTTTAATCCAGGTTTCATCATGATTCCAGTTACTAGCCAGATCTGCTGCCAAACCGCAATCCCAATCTGAATTTACTGTTGTAAATACATCTCTCATTAGAGATAATTTCATCATAATCCACTCCAATAATATGCAATGATTATAATTCCGCTGATTAAAGAAAAGATTAATGCGTTTACTCTATGTCTTTCCACTGTCAACTATTTTTCTGTGTTTATTAGTTATACTGTTCAATAACTTTTTATCGCATTATATCCTTCCAGGCTATAGTCAGGAAAATCGATTGAGTTCAGTTTAAAGCCAGACGCTTTTACAAAGATTTCCAAATGAGTTATACTATTTATTGAAAATGTCACTTGCAGGCAAACCGCCGCGAATTCCCCAGTTTTCCAATGGCGGATCCAGAACCTGTATGAAAATGTCCATTCTTGGAATACCTATATTTTCCAGACTATCGCAAAGGATTTTGTAAAGATTCGCTTTCTGTTCTTTAGTACGGCCGGAGAATAAATGGATTTCAATCAGGATGAATCTGTCTGATTTTGATTCAGGGAAAATAAAATCCTCTTTTGAAAATTCATAAAGACGGTGAAAATAATCCCAGTCTTCAATCTTCAGAGCCGAAACTAATGATTGATGTATTGCGTCATGTATTTCCTTTTTCTCTGCTGAGGATAATCCTTTCAGAACATTTACTTTAACTATTGGCATTTTTCAAATATCCTTCTAATATTTTTTTGACAGGAACTGCTGTTTTTAATCTGAATTTTAATTTCATAAAAAATAAATTACAGATTAATCATCACTTTCTTCAAATAAGGGCTTAAAGTAAAAATCTTCGGGATTCCCTTTAGATAATATTGCATCCTTAATGCATTCTGCTATGACAACATATGAAAGCTGTTCTGCAAGCCGGAATAACAATGCCCCATGTATTTTTGACTCATCCAGGATAATCTCATCGTAGAACTTGATACCGGACCCGCCGCCGCTTTCGTCCAGTTCATCTGATTCTGATAAATCTTCATCAATGGCTTTAATAGCACCTATAATATTTATAGCGCGGTATTCATTATAAGTACTTCCATCAAATGGATTATTTATTACAACCTCATAATCTTTAATGTTATCAACACCTGCAGCCCTGATGGTTTCTAATAAATCAGCAGTCATTACAGGGATAGGATTATCATAATAAGGCAACATCTTGCCTGTACTTCTTACCTCAATTTGCAATGGTTCCGGCACAGGAATTGACCATGGTACAGGATCTAACCAGTTATTAAATGGTGACACGAGATTTAGGCCATGAGTCAAAATTGCAGTGTTATCAGTAAGTTTGCACATTAATGCATAGTAATTCATTATTATTTTCTCCTTATTATTTTTCAGGAAGTTTAACCCCCAAGTTAAAGCAGATGCAGCTCAATCTTCCTAAACCTTTTTGATAACGGATCATAGTACGGTATTTGCCGTGTTAATCAATCTATTTTAAAAATTTCAATATGTCTTTTTCTATTTTTTCCGGGTTTGTTGCCGGAGCATATCTCAGTACTTTTTTAGCGTCCGCAGAAACCAGAAACTTTGTAAAATTCCATTTTATTTTATTACCGAATAAACCGCTTTTTGAATTTTCTTTCAGATATGCAAAAACGGGATGAGTATTTTCACCGTTTACCGAAATTTTTTCAGATAACAGAAATGTTACCCCGAAGTTTATTTTACATGTTTCAGCCATTGTTTCATTCGTTTCCGGCTCCTGATTGGCAAACTGATTGCAGGGAAAACCTATAACAGTAAAATTTTTATTTTTATATTTCTGATGGATTTTTTCAAGTTTTTCAAATTGCGGAGCAAGGCCGCATTTTGTTGCCGTATTGACAAGTAAAAGTACATTTCCTTTATACCGGTTCATTTTGATTTTACCGCCTTTCGAATCATTGAACTCTAAATCATAAAAAGACATAACTGACTCCTCAATTTTT
>JAFGJZ010000124.1 GCA_016928815.1 Spirochaetota bacterium | reverse complement strand
AATATTATCAGATTCTGTGACATCCTGAAATTCCGGATGATCTGTCTGCTGCCATCTTTTACCGTCATAAAAATCATATACGGTTCCCTTGAGATATACCGGAGAATCGCTTACTACCTTTAAAACAACGGTATTATCGGAAGAAATTTTTCCTCCAAGTTCTCCGCTTTTGCTGAAGCCGGTCATTTTAAAATTAAAGTCATTAACATTTTCCGGAAGAAAATAATTCCAGATTTTTACAGTCAGGGCTTTACCTGTATCAAATTTAACAAAACCCAGTGAAATAAAAATCACGACAGCTGTCGATACAGCCGACATTGAAAAAATAAATTTAACATAAGAAAGATTAATCGCATCCGGTTTCTTCTGTTTGAGAACAAAGATGCCGGAATAAAACAGTAAAACAAATGCAAATAACATGGAGAAAAAATCGTTGCTGCGGTCATAGCCGGTTACGCTAATTCCGTAAATTACAAGAGCACATGACAAAACCGCAAACAGATGCTTTTTAAAGTACATGAGCAGCAGCTGAAAAAAATTAAAAATTATTAATGCCGGGATAAAATAAATTTTTATTACCTCATAGTCTGTGGAAACATAACCTGACATGCCGGTCAGCAGGCTGGAAACCGATTTAATTGTAAATGCTGATTTAATTCTGGAATATAATTCCGGATTCAGATAAATTATTAAAAAAAATGCTATTAAGCAGATGAGTAATACGGATATCCTCAGCGTTATATTAAATTTCTTATTCCGCATGAAGCTGAAAAAAATTACAGTAAACAGATAGACAGCTGCTACTGTAACATAGGAAAATCCTTTTATCTGGAACGCAATATTGATATAAAAACCGGAAATAAAATTAATTAAAAATAAATAAAAAAATTCAGGATATGTTAAAAAATACCGTTTTAAGTATCTGAAAGCCAATGAAAGCATTTTATCAATGGTGATCATTGCCGGAATCCTTTTTTTCCAGAATATCATGAAAATTATATACTTTAATTCTGTGTTTTCTCAATACTGCAGCCTGATTCCGGGATGTACTGTCATTAACGCAGTAAAAAACCGAAATGGAATAACCTGATCCTGCAGCTTCAATAATTTTGCCGGAAAGCTCCGGTTTCAGAGAAGCGGAAAGAACTGCAACCAGATTGATTCTGGTAAGAATTTTTATTTTGTGACTGAAAAAACGGCTGAATGATTCCTCCCCGTCACTGCGAGAAACAATAAGGTGTTCAATAAATTCCCGTAAAGATGAAGCTGAGATAATTTCATGCTGCTGGAATACTTTTTTATTCAGCATAATTTTAATTGCAGTACTTGAATCAAAAATTTTATAAAGGAGCGATACAAGACCGTCAATAAGCAGTTCTTCGGTTTCTCCCGTCGCATCCAGGCTGTAATTGGAAACATTCATATCCGCTATAACCGAAAAGCCCTGACCTGTTATGCTGTCATGATTTTTTGAAAGCAGATGCATATGCTTGGCGCTGAGCTTCCAGTGAACTCTTTTCAGAGAATCCCCGTTCTGATATTTTCTGATATCTTTAATCTGATAGGGATTTTCAATCGTACTGTTTATATCAGAAATTTCCTGGAAAATATCCTGACCGCCCTTGTTTAATTTACGTATTTTATAGCAGGCAGGATATACTTTTAACTTCCTGTTTAAATCAAAAAAACCGTATATTTTAAACAGACTGAAAGTATCCTCCCCGGAAACAGAGAAAACTCCCGGATTATAAATGCCGCGGCTGATAAATTTAATTTCTTTTTCATACCAGAACTTTTCACTTAACCTTATTGAAGACTCCAGTTCACCGATGAAGTTCTTAAATTCATTTTCCGCTGCAACCGACAGATAAGGCAGCGGCAGGGCTGAATCAACCGAAAGTTCAAATTTCCTTGTATCTCCCGCATAAACCGGATCATCATCATATACCAGATCCACCATAAACGTTTTTCTTATCAGAACCATGTAAAAGTAGCTGCAGATAATCAGAACAGCAGCAATGGAAAACATATACATAATAAAGAATCCGCCGGTAGAGACGGACAGCAGGAAGAATAAAATTATGCAGGACAGATATTTTTTATTAAATTTTATATTCATTCTGAGGAGCCGGTACCGGTACAGAATTAATAATGTTCTTGATTACAGTATCTTTGGTTACTTCGGACGCCTCGGCAATTTCGGACAGAATGATTCTATGTTCCGTTATAAAAAAAATATTTTCCTTCACATCCTCCGGAATTACATATTTCCGTTTGTTCAGATATGCAGTCGCCTGAGATATCCGCTGAAGCGCAAGCGCGCCCCGGGTACTCAATCCCAGAGAGATGTATTTATTCTCGCGCGTCCTGCGGCAGATATCGGCTATATATGCTGAAATTTTCTCCGAAACGATGATCTTTCTGACTTCATTCTGAATTTTTATCAGATCAGCTGAAGATGCTACCGGTTTAATCATCTCAAAAGGAATCTCCTTACTGTGCTGCTGAAGAATACGGGTTTCATCGGCCGTTGCCGCATACCCGATTCTGATTCTCATCATGAATCTGTCAAGCTGCGCTTCAGGCAGTTTATAGGTACCTTCAAATTCGATAGGATTCTGAGTGGCAACAACAATGAAAGGCTTTTCAAGATGATAAGTAGCATTACCTTCCGATATCTGATATTCCTCCATTGCCTCAAGAAGTGCGGACTGTGTTTTCGGTGAAGTACGGTTTATTTCATCCGCTAAAATGATATTGGAAAATACAGGTCCCTTTCTGAATTCAAACTCCGCTTTTTTCTGATTGAATATGGAAACACCTGTAATATCAGATGGCAGTAAATCCGGTGTAAACTGAATTCTGCTGAAATCCATATTAAAGGATTTTGCCAGAACTTTAACAAACATTGTTTTTCCGACTCCAGGCACATCCTCAAGAAGAATGTGTCCGCCGGAAATAACTCCTTTCAGAATCTGAAATATTTCAAGCCTCTTGCCGAGGATCACCTTTTCAATGTTTTCTGCAATTTTTTCTATTATATCCATCTTCACCCCGGAAATCAGTAAAAAATAATTAATACAATTTT